>CAZGZM010000041.1:0-13313 GCA_964529955.1 uncultured Thermotogaceae bacterium | reverse complement strand
GAGCAATTGATTTCAACGTTGCTGATGACCAGTTCAATCCTTCAAAGACAGTAGTTGAAGTCAAGAGAATGGTAGAACAGGACAACGTTTTCGCAATTGTTGGTGGATTGGGAACTCCTGGTTGTTTAGCAGTTATGGATTACCTTAATGAAGGTGGCGTTCCATTTGTTTACCAGGGCAGTGGATCAAGTTTATTAGCTGTTCCTCCAAAGGAATACATCTTTACAGTTCAACCAAACTATCTTTCAACAGAGGGTCCAATTGCAGCAAAATATTTAGTTGAAGAAAAGGGTTTTGACAAGATTGCAATCGTTTACAGAGCAGATGATTCAGGTAAGGAAGCTTTAGAGGGATTCAAAGCATGGTTGGAAGAAAATGGTCAAGGAGATAAGATGGTTGAAGCTCTTCCAGTAGACCCTGCAGCTACATCATTTGATAATGAAATAATTAAATTATTGAATTCTGGTGCAGAAGCTGTTTATTTGCTTATGTTCGTACCTCAAACTCCTAATTTCATTAAGCAATCTGCTGATTACGGATATACTCCTCTTTTCTTAGGAAGTTATCCAAATGCAGATCCAACTATTATTCAGCTCGCTGGTGATGCGTCTGATGGATTTGAATCACTTGCATGGGTTGATATAGGTGATTTGGAAAATCCTAATGTTCAAAAGTATTACGAAATCTATGATGAAAGCTTCCCTGGAGAGTTACCTAATGCTTATGCAGCAGCTGGTGTCATAGCAGCAGAAGTTTTTGTAGAAGCTCTTGATAGAGCAGGAGAAGAACCAACAAGAGAAAAATTAGTTGACGCTCTTGAAGGAATGGCAGGTTGGACAGGATTAATAACACCTACAATCGCTTATAAACCATTTGCTGCAGATGATGATGCATGTAGAGTAGGTATCAGAACGATGTACATTTTAAAAGTAGCAGATGGAGTTCTTTCCAAATACTTTGATTGGATTGAATTAGAATAGTTTTTAAGAGCTCTCTCTCCTTTGAGAGAGCTCCTTCTTAATTCTTTTAGGATGTGATAAGGATGGCATTTTTATTAGAGACAAAGGATTTAACTGTAAAATTTGGTGGATTGGTTGCGGTTTCAAATCTAAATCTTTCTGTTAATGAAGGAGAAATACATTCTTTAATTGGTCCGAATGGAGCGGGTAAAACTACAGTATTCAACGCTATCACAAGAGTATTGAATCCTTTTTCAGGAGAAATAGTTTTCGATAATGAAGACCTTTTAAAACTTCAACCTCATCAAACTGTAAAAATAGGTATAAGTAGAACCTTTCAGAACCTTGAAATTTTAAAGCTTATGTCAGTTAAGGATAATCTTCTTGTTGGTTATCATTCTGAACTTAAAACAAATTGGTTTAATGAGGGAATAAAAACAAACAAGTTTAAACAAGCTGAAGAAATAGCTGAGAAAAAAGCTATTGAAGTTGCAGATTTTCTAGGTATGAAAAATAGACTTGGATCTTTTGCGGGAATGCTTCCATATGGTTTGCAGAAAATGGTTGAAATTGGGAGAGCTCTAATGAGCGAACCAAAAATAATTCTTCTAGATGAACCGGCTGCAGGTTTGAATAATTCAGAAACTGTTGAATTGAAAAAAATCATATTTAAGATAAAAGAAAAGGGTATAACGGTTCTTATCGTTGAACATGATATGTCGCTTGTTATGGATATTTCTGAAAATATTACTGTTATGAATTTTGGAAAGAAAATAGCTGAAGGAAATCCAGAAAGTATCAAGAAAAATAAAGAAGTAATTGAAGCTTATTTAGGAGAAAGCAAATATGCTTAAATTAGAAAATATAAAATTAAAATATGGATACGTTGAGGCATTAAAGGGCGTGAATATTGATGTAAAAGAAGGCTCTATAACTTCCCTTTTGGGTGCTAATGGTGCAGGAAAATCCTCAACATTGAGAGCAATATCCGGATTGAATAAAATTTATGAAGGAAAGATTTTATTCAAAGATAAAGAAATTCAAGACATGAATACAGATGAAATAGTAAGTCTGGGAATAATTCACTGTCCAGAGGGAAGAAAACTCTTTCCGGATCTCAGTGTTTATGAAAATCTTCTTGCGGGAGCATATTCACAAAAAAACAAAAACGAAATTTCATCAAAAATCCAGGAAATGTATGATTTTTTCCCGATATTGAGCGAAAGAAAAAAACAAGCGGCTGGAACACTTTCAGGAGGAGAGCAGCAGATGCTTGCAATTGCAAGATCACTGATGGGTAATCCTAAAATTCTTATGCTTGATGAACCTTCGCTTGGTTTAGCTCCGAAGATTGTTGAAGATATTTTTGATAGATTAGTTGAATTACAAAAAAGCGGAAAGACTATTTTCCTTGTAGAGCAAAATGCGAACGTAGCTTTACATGTATCAGATTATGCATATATTCTTGAAACTGGATTGGTTTCCCTTGAGGGAACAGGAAAAGAGTTACTTAAGAACAGTGATATCAAGAAAAAGTACCTGGGCGGATGAGGTGATGCTGTGTTATTACAACAAATAGTATTAGGATTGAGAGATGGAAGCTTATTCTCTCTTGTAGCACTTGGATTGGTTATTGTTTTTAAAACAACAGGAGTAGTAAACTTTGCCTACGGAAGCATGGGTATGTTTTCGTGCTATTTAACTTTCACTTTATATAGCATTCTTGGAGTACCTCTTTATGTCTCGGTTCTTGCGGGACTGGTATTTGCTCTCATAATTGGTATTATTACAGAAAGATATTTGTTGAGACCTGTAAGACATCTTTCTCATTCAGCTATGCTGATAATAACTCTTGGATTGATGATGGTTTTAGAAGGATTAGCACTCCTGATTTGGAAACAGGATTATCAGAATTTACCAAATTTAGTCAGTGGAAGGCCATTTCTTTTAAAACTACAGGACAGTTTTTTAGTTATTTCAAGACAGGATTTACTAATATTCGTTATAACGGGATTGACTGTTTTTGGAACATTTTTCTATTTGAAATATGCAAAACTTGGATTAGCAATAAGAGCAAGTTCACAAAACGAAGAGGCAGCAAAGTTAATGGGAATAAAAGTTGGATCTGTGTATGCGTTTGCCTGGGGTTTTGGAACTCTTTTAAGTGCATTAGCGGCAGTCCTGGCTGCTCCAAAGACAAATATTCATCCGAGTATGATGTTGAATCTTCAGATTCAGGGTTTGACCGCAGCTGTTCTAGGTGGTTTTACAAGCCTTCCAGGAGCTATAGTTGGAGGACTTCTTCTTGGAATAATTGAGCAACTTGTTGCTGAATACATATCCGTTGAAATGAAACTTGGTGTTGCTCTTCTGATTATTTTAGTTTTACTCCTAGTAAAACCGGAAGGCCTTCTGGGTAAATCCAGTAGCAGGAGGGTATGATATGAATACAAAAAAGAATTTTATTATTTTTGCAATCGCATTAGCTGTCTTACCTCTCTTTTTCATAAATCAAACCTTTTTAATCAGTATCTTCAGTCAGGTTTTGATTTTCAGTATTGCTGCCTTTGGATTGAATATTCTGATAGGGTATGCTGGTCAAATCTCGATTGGTCATGCTGCATTCCTTGCATTAGGAGCATATACCTCTGCAGTTCTAACAAAAAATTTCAACTTTCCATTTGTAGTGACAATAATTCTAGCTGCATTAGTTTCTGCGATTTTTGGTCTTATACTGGGTTTTCCGGCACTGAGACTTAAAGGCTTCTATCTGGCAATTGCAACAATGGCATTTGGAACGGCGATAGAGCAGATATTTGGAGCCTGGGACTACGTTGGAGGAAAGGTCGGATTCAGAAATGTTCCCAATCCAGATATATTTGGAATTGAAATTAGTTCTGACATTGGAAAATATTATATTATAGTCTTTTTTACCATACTATTATTCATAGTAGGATACAATATTCTACAGGCAAAAACCGGTCGTGCCCTGAAAGCGATAAGAGAAAGCGAATTTGCTGCGAGATCTGCAGGAATTGATGTTGCAAAGTATAAACTCATCGCCTTTGTTATAAGTGCAATTTATGCAGGAGTAGCTGGAGCACTATATGCTCATACAGTAAGATATATAGCTCCTACTGACTTTGGTCTTGGAGTTTCTATAAACCTCCTCGCTATGATAGTGGTCGGTGGACTGGCTTCTATGTCAGGTAATTTTATTGGAGCCACATTGATGATTGGAGTTCCCTTCTTCTTCAGCAGAATTAACTTACCAATGTCAATTATATTTGGAGTTATGCTTATTGTAGTTGTTATGTTTTTTCCTAGAGGACTTGGCTTTGGGTTGTATATATTCAACTGGAAATATTTGAATATTCCATTCACAAGATTTAAAAGATTTATGAGAAAGAAAAAATATGAAAGAAGCGAAGAAAAATATATTCAGATTGACCAGGGAAGAGTTCATTATATAGAAAGTAATAATAAGGGAAAACATCCAGTAATATTCTTGCATGGAAATTTTGCTTCCGATACATGGTATAAACCAACTTTAAAATTACTTGAGTCAACTGATTATTATGGAGTTGCTGTTGATCTTCCAGGATTTGCAGCCTCATCTAAACCAAAAAGAGAAATATCGATTGAGAATTATAGTAAAGAACTTAAAAATATAGTTAATAAATTTGGGTTTAAAAAGATAGATCTGGTAGCACATTCTCTGGGTGGAGCAGTAGCTTACAGATTTGCTATTGACAATAAAGATTTAGTCAACAAATTGATTTTAATAGATCCTGCTCCGGGAGAAGGTTTAAAAACTCCAGAGGAAAATTATCCCATTCTAAATTCATATAAGAATAATAGAGCACTTTTGAGGACTTCTCTATCAAAAATGCTGTATTCTGGAGATCCTGAAAAACTTCTTGATGAAATAACAGATGACGCTTTGCTAATGGATGAAAGAGCTTATACTGAAAATGCAAGGGCGCTTGAAAAATATAATTACCTTGAAGAATTAAAAAACCTTGATATTCCGGTTTTAATATTAATAGGTGAAAATGATCTTATAATAAATGAAAAGCTCCTAATAAAGACAGTTGATGTATTACCTGAAGTAAAAGTAAAAAAAGTTGAAAAGGTAGGTCATGCTATAAATCTTGAAAACCCGGAACTCTTTGTAAAGATACTGAAGGATTTTCTTAAGTGAGGAGGTTGTTATGTTTGTTGAATTAAAAGATGGAGGAAAGGTATACTACGAAACATATGGTGATAAGGGCCCATGGATCGTTCTTACTAACGGAATAATGATGAGCACTGCAAGCTGGAAAGATTTCATACAGCCATTTTCAAAAAACAACAGGTTACTTTTGTTTGATTTCAGAGATCAGGGTCAGTCATCTAAAATCAGTCATAGCAAATACGGATGCGATTTCCATGTTTCGGATATAATTCAACTGCTTGATCATTTGAGTATAGATAAGATTAATATTGTAGGAGTTTCATATGGAGGGCAGGTTTCTCTAGAATTAATGGTGAATTACCAGCATAGGGTTAAAACTTTAATGCTTGTCACTGCCATGCCCATGGTAAGTAATCATTTAAAAGCGTTAGGAGATTCATGGGATTTAGCTGCCAGACTAAATGATGGAGAAGCATTTTTCAAAGTAGCGATACCTACCATCTATTCCGGTCACTTCTATGAAAAAAACATAGAATGGCTTGAAAGAAGAAAAAAGTTATTTGGAAAATTGTTAACAAAGGAATGGTTTGAAGGATTTTTAAGACTATCTCATAGTGCAAAGAATTTTGATAGAAGAGATGTTTTGGATAAAATAGAGGTTCCGACATTATTACTATGCGGTGGAAAAGATATCGTAACCCCCAAGGAGCAGATGGTTGAAATGTCTAGAATAATAAAGAACTCAACATTACTGGAAATTCCTGATGGTGGACATGCCTCATTCCTTGAAAAGCCTAAAGAATTTATTACTTCAATTCTTGGATTTACAGCTATGAATAACTAATTAATTGAAATAAAATAAAAAGGGTAGTCATTTTGACTACCCTTTCTTTATAATATATCTATTTTTTTACCATCCAATTGGCATCCTTTTTAACTCAGCTTCGTTTTTATACTTTTTTACCATTCTATCCATTATGCTTGGAGAGTTTTTCATTCTAGATTTTTTACTTCCCATAACTATACCTCCCCTTAGATAAGTTATAAAAATTATAACTCTGATAAAAAAAAATCATAGTGAATTAAGTAATATGAAAAATATCATGACTTATTTTAATAAAATGAATTTATTTTATGACTTATTATCTTTTTTTATATTACACCTTTCACTATTTAAAGTACTTAATAAAATATACAATATATACAGAAGTTATCAAAGGTCTTTAAAAGAACAAAAAAACAGCTTTTTAAACAGGTTACTCATTCACACATACTTCGGTGCTCCGTTTTATGTGTGTTTTTTTTAGTATATTAAAATTTCTTTATAATCTAAAACTTTTTCAAAACCAACTCTTTCAGCAGTTTTTATTGAGGGGATATTAATTTCAAGGGAGTTCCAGAATATTTCTTTAATACCAAGAGATCTAGCGTATATAATGAATTGTTCGGTAAGGAAGGTTCCAAGAAGTTTGTTCTGAAAATTTTCATTTATTTCAATCCCTACTTCACAGCTATCCTCGGTATTATATTCTGAAAGACACCAACCAATCAATTGATTATCAAATATAAGACAAAGTCCAAAACTTTTATTCAAAAAGTCACTAATGCTTTTTCTCTCAGAACACATCTCTTTTTTTAAATCATCTATATTGAGATAATCTTTTCCTGAAGTCATAATTTCATTTACTGATGCAATTCTAACAAATTTGGGTAGTTCTGTCTTTGATCTAAATTTAGGTGTGGAGATTATATATTTTACTCTTTTTAGAATTTTATAATTCCATCCTGTTAAAACATTTAAAAAGTTTTTTTCAGTAACCTCGCTCCCAAAATATAGTTGAAAATATTTATTATTGGAATTTTTCGATTTTTTAAAGTATTCAATGAGCTTTATAAAGGTATCTTTTTCTCTTCTCATTCCAATATAGTATCTGCTGTTACTTTTAATCATAGCAATTGATGGCCAAGCAGTATCATCAACAAACAAATCACAGGAAGTCATTCCCTTCATGGTTGCTTCAACTGCTAAGTGACATCTTAAAAGTTTTAACAAATTGGAACAGATTTTGTAATTTTTTGAATCTAATTTTTCCATAAATAATTTCCTTTAAAAAAATTTGCCGGTTTTATTAAAGTAATTAGATAAAAATATTACAGCTTCTACTCTCGAACTGCTTCCAATCTTTCCATATATATTACTTATATAATTCTTAACAGTTCCTTCGGACAAATAAAGATTATCAGCTATTTGTTTGTTAGAAAGTCCCTTTATTAAAAGTTTGGCAATTTCTACTTCTCTTTTAGATAGTTCTTCAAATAAAGTTGTTGTTTCCTGATTTGATAAATAGCTTACATAAGCTTCATCTTTATCTTCCTTTTGCTTTTTAAGATTATTAGCTATTTTTTTTGCAATAATATCAGGCATTAGAATTCTTCCCTTAAAGGAATCTCTAACATATTTAATAAGATGATCAGCAGGTAGATCCTTTAGAAGATAACCTGAAGCACCGTATGATAATGCATCAATTATATATTCGTCATCATCGAAAGTAGTAAGGATGATAATAATAGTTTTTGGGAGTTTTTCTTTAATTATTTTTGTACAGTTTACTCCATTCATTTCTTCCATTCTTATATCCATCAAAATTATATCTGGTTTTAGCTTCATAGCTTCATTGTAAGCTTCTTTACCATTTGAAGCACAACCGACAATTTCAAAATCATCTTCGACTTCAAAAATAGTTTTCAATCCATCTCTCATAAGTGTCTGATCGTCTACAAGCATGAGTCTAATTTTTTTCATAAAAAACACCCTCTTTTTCAAAAACAGGAACTAAAATAGAAATAGCAAAACCTTCATTTTTTCCAGACACGAGGTTTATTTTTCCATTAAAAAACCTTACTTTTTCTTTCATTGAATTCAAACCGAATCCCTCTATAACATTCTCAGATCCCTTTCCGTTATCTTTAAGGCTAAAGGATATATAATTTTCTGCAACTCCGAAATTCAATGTGAATTCCGTTGCTTTTCCATGTTTAAGACCGTTTGTAATTCCTTCCTGGAAAACATTGTAAAAGAATCTGTTCAAATCTTTGGAAAACGGTTTTAGATTGGAAAAATTATAATTGATCTTTATATCCATTGTTCTTTGCATTTCAATTATATTCTTTGTAAGAGCTATTTGCAAATTATCTTCAATCATCTCATTTATTTTTAGCATCCTAACAGATTTTCTGAGCTTTCTCATTCCCTCTCTAATTATATCTTCAATTATAAGGATTTTTTCATAACCGAGATCAATATCCTTTTTAAGAATTCTTTTTAATGCTTCAAGTTGAATTATCGCTATTGTTAAAGAATGCCCTACTCCATCATGTATCTCCTTAGCAATTCTATTTCTTTCCTTCAGGATTATCATATCCTTTAAGACTAAAGTGCTTTTTTGAATGTCATAATTAGCTCTTTCAAGCATTTTGTTCTGTATATCCATTAACTCCTTCGCTTCTTTGAGATTTTTACTTTTTTCAAGAATTACCTTTACAAGAAGCATGAAGCAAAAAACAAAGAGAAAACTTAATCCATTTCGTGCAATGTGAGATGATGATAGATTGTTTATTCTTGAACTGAAAATTGACCATAAAAAAACACTTGATGTTAGAACAACACTGAAAAATATTGAAGTGAAGAAAACCGCTTCGCTAATTAGAACATCAAAAATATAGTAATTGAAATTGGACATATCAAAAAGAGAAAGATAATAAACCATATAGGATTCGAAGAGCAAAAGGAGAAAAATCCAGTTAAGATTATAACCCTTTACATAAAATCTATATAGAATAGTATGCTTTAACGTGAAGGTTATGCACAAAACAACAATAAATCCCATTGCTATATCATCAATCTCCTTTGAATATATTGATATGGATATTATCGAAAAGAAAAAGAATATTGCCTGAAATAGATTTATGAAAAATTCGATTTTGTATTCATCTTTACTTTTGTTATTTCTCATACCCCTTGTCATAGTAGATCAATTCTATCATATGATTTTTAACCTTAAAATTGACTATAGTAACATTAAACTATTTTTGATGTTTTCTTCATATTACTCTTTACACTTAAAAAATATTTCAGTTTTTTATATGCTTTTGTTGTTCTATAATTCATATTTTTTATCTCAAAAAGGGAGGGATATTTTTGAAAAAGATACTCGTAGTATTATGCTTGGTACTTTTTGTAACAATGTCATTTGCAGCTCTTGACAAGGATTTTTTTGTGAATTTAACAGGAGCAGGAGAACCAGAAACGTTAGATCCTCATTTCGCTTATGACACAGCAAGTGGGGAAATTCTTAATAGTATGTACGACAATTTAATTATGTATGATGGGGAATCTATTACAGATTTTCTTCCAATGCTGTCCACTGTAGTTCCTTCAATTGAAAATGGATACATATCTCCTGATGGGAAAACTTACACTTTCCCAATAAGAGAGGGAGTTAAATTCCACAGTGGAAATTTGCTTACTCCTTCTGATGTGAAGTATTCATTTGAAAGAGGAATTCTATACGACCCAGCTGCAGGTCCTATAATCATGATTATACAGGCTTTGACAGGTGGGAAATACCCATCTGTAGAAATGTGGTTTGAAGATTATTCGGGAATGCCTTATAGTGAAGCGGTCGATGAGAATAGAAATGTGACTTCAGAGGAAGCAAGACAAAAACTTATTTCATTCTATGAAGAAGTTGTAAATCCAAGAATAGTAGTTGATGGTAACAATGTCGTTTTCTATTTGGATGCTGCATATGCTCCCTTCCTCTATATAATTACTCATTTCGCATATTGGAGCGCTATCATCGATTCTCAAGCATGTATCGAAGCAGGTGCATGGGATTGGAAAGCTGATGGATGGTGGAAATGGCATGATCTTCAACCTGAAGAAACACCATTACATATTGGTGATTTTGGTACCGGACCATTCAAGTTTGTTGACTGGGACAGAACACAGCAGAAAGTTATTCTTGAAAGAAACGATGATTACTGGAGAGAACCTGCAAAATTAAAAACAGTAATTGTTGAAAATATCTCAGAATTTTCCACTAGAAAATCAATTATTGAAAGAGGAGATAGTGATATAGCATACTTTGGCGCATCATATTTAGATCAGGCTGAAGATCTCCAGGAAATGGGAAAGGTAGTCGTAACATCAGGATTCCCAAGAGCAGCTATTACATCTCTGCACTTCAACTGGGGAATCACTGAAGGATCAGAATACTTAGGTAGTGGAGAATTAGACGGAAAGGGAATTCCTACTGATTTCTTTACAGATCCAGATATAAGAAAAGGGTTTTCATATTGTTATGATGGTTTAACTTTAATCGATGAAGTTTTAAATGGTTTGGGTAAACTCGTTCCAGCTGACTTACCTGAAGGATTTATCGGATATGATCCAACCTTACCTCTTCCAACATTTGATTTAACAAAGGCAGCAGAACACTTCAAAAAAGCATGGGGTGGAGAAGTTTGGGAAAAGGGTTTCCAATTACAACTTCTTTATAACACAGGTAACGATGAAAGAAGAACCGCTATGGAAATGCTAGCA
Organism: uncultured Thermotogaceae bacterium; assembly: GCA_964529955.1. Lineage (GTDB taxonomy): Bacteria > Thermotogota > Thermotogae > Petrotogales > Kosmotogaceae > JASGMR01. The sequence continues at coordinate 2,572 of CAZGZM010000041.1, read as the reverse complement.
TTTTATGTAAGCAGTCTTAATTCAAAGTTCAAGGTATCTGCTCAAGGTGTACAGTGGCCAACATACTTAAGTGCAAGTAGAAACGGATTTTTACCTATATTCACAATTGGCTGGAATGCCGATTATCCAGACCCAGATAACTTTATTTCAACATATTATGCAAGTTACGGGGTATATTCAGCAAGACAGGGACAGGCTTTTATTGATTTTGCCAGAGAAAATGCGGATGAATATATAATGGCAGCGCTACTTTCAAAGGATCCTGAAGAAAGACAGGAACTTTATGTTAAAGTTCAGGAAATTGCAATTGAAAACACTCTTGGAGTAACACTCTACATGCCTCTTGGAATTAACGTAAGAGGAACATGGGTACGAGGGTGGTTCCCACATCCAATTAGATCAGGTGTTTATTACTACGATCTCTGGAAGGAATAATATTTAAAAAAAGAGGAAGCTTTTATAGCTTCCTTTTTTTAATTTGAGTCATTACTTATATATTTACCATATGACCAGTTTTATTACTTTAGTAATATTAATTAGTTAAAATAATAATTTTTAATAGTTACTTTCAACACTAAATTATTACCAGTCATCAAATGTAAATTCGAAATGTATAAATTAGCAGAAATTTTTTCAAAGTACAAATAAAAAATATTTATTGAGAAATTATAAACATTTTATCTCTACATCATTTAAAGGAGGATTAATATGTTAAAAAAAGGATTTTTGTTTTCTCTATTGCTAGTAATTTGTATTATGACATTTGCTGCTCAACCTGGACCATTTGTTGACTCTATTTATGTAAATGTTAGAATGCAGGAAGAAATTGGGTTAAAGGACGCAGCTCAAGGAATTACGGATTTATTTCTCTGGGGTGTTAATGGGCCAACATTATTTGGTTTACCAGAAGAGGATTTAGCAAAGCTTGAAATTTATAATGTTCCATCAGGTAGCTGGTCTTTTCTATTAAATCCAATTCCTAATGAGGCTCCTTATCAGTTAGAAGTAAATGGTACAACCTACTTCAATCCCTTTGCAATTGAAGAAGTAAGATACGCTATGAATTTCCTGCTTAACAGGCAGTATATCGTTGACCAAATTTTGGGTGGAGCTGGAGAACCAGCTTTCACAATGGCTACTCCTGGTCAACCAGGAACAGAAAGATATAACGATATTGTACAGGATTTTGGTTTCGTTCCAGAAGGGAATCAAGAAAAAGCTATAAAAATGATAGATGAAGCAATGAAAGCCGCTGCAGAACTTCCGGAAAACAAAGGAAGACTTGTTAAGGAAGATGGCTTATGGACATTTGATGGTGAAACAGCATTAGCAGCTATAAAATTCCTTATCAGAGTAGACGATCCTAATGGAAGACTTATTGAAGGAAACTACGTTGCTGATTTAATGGAAAATGCAGGTATTCCTGTAGAAAGACTTTACTGGGATAGATCTAAGACTGGAACTGTTGTTTATGGTGGAAACCCCGCAGATTACGAATGGGGTATGTACACTGAAGGTTGGGGTGCTGGTGCAACAAGAAGATGGTGGTCAGTATCACTATGTCAGATGTATGCTCCTTTCTATGGTTATATGCCTGGTGGAGGAAACGACACATTCTGGAATTATACAAATGAAGAACTGGATGATTATGCAATCAAAGCATATTACGGACAATATGTAACTTCAGATGAATACTGGGAATACTCATTAGAAGCACTGAAGCTTGGTCTTGAAGATTCAGTAAGAATCTATGTTTGTTCACAGGAAGATTTTTTCACTGCAAATAAAGCTGCTTTTGATCAAAGATTTGCTTACGGTTTAGGTGATGGAGTAAACCAATGGTCATTAATTACAGCTAAAACAAATGACAATACATTAACTATGACTGAGTTCTCAGCTCAAGGTGGATTATTCATGTCAAACTGGGATCCTCTAGGTACAGATGGATTCTCAGATTCATATTCCAACTATGTTGCTGGAGCAATGACAGACACTGGATCATTTGAAAGTCCAGTAACTGCTATTGATACTCCTAATAGAGCGATATGGGATTTAGATTCATTGGAAACAGTTGTTGTAAAAGAAAATGGAGAAATTGTCGGAAAGTTAGAAGTTCCAGCAGAAGCCATAACTTTCAATACAATGACGAAAGAATGGGAAGAAGTTGGCGAAGGTGTAACATGTCAGAGTAAATGTACTTTCAGCTTCCTTTTCAGTAACTATCATAACGGTAACCCTCAAACAATTAATGATTTAATATATTTCAGAGCTTTGATTTATGATTGGGCAACACAGGATGGAGAAGGGGACAGATTCTTCGATAGCGAATACTCATCCAATATGTCTCCAAATATAGCAACTGAAATAGCATGGATTATAAATGATGATGGAACAATTACAACTTACTACGATTATAACTTCCCACCAGATGAAAACAGAGTAGCTTCAAACGGTGCTCCTGTATTCACAGCTTTAGGTGGACAACCAGTTGGAGTAAGTTGGGAAATTTATGAAGCATTATCCCAGATGGTTGCTGTTGGAGCAGAATCAGGAACTCCATGGAACTTCAGAG
>CAZGZM010000040.1:9379-13584 GCA_964529955.1 uncultured Thermotogaceae bacterium | reverse complement strand
ACATATTTGATGTTTATGGGAACTTTCCTTGAAGGTGGAGATTTCAGAGATAAAGGAATGGATGCTGTAAAAAGATTCCTAAACAGGATTTGGGAAATTGCAAATTTACCTGAAGGAAAAAGTTCTGATTCATTAAAGGTCAAGATGTCTGATTGTGTCCAGAAATTTCATCACGCCTTTGAAACAGTAAAATACAATACTGCTATAGCGGGAGTAATGGAATTTATAAACGAAGCTGCAAAGGAGAGTTCTATTGAGAGCTCACTAGTTATAGATATAGCAAAATTAATTTCTCCTTATGCTCCATTTATAGCTGAAGAAATATATAAATTAAGGGGAGGTAAGAAAAAATCAGTTTTATTTTCAGGCTTTCCAAATGATTATAAAAACTTTGCAATGAACGCAAACATTGATATTCCGGTTCAGATAAAGGGAAAAACAAGAGGAAAGGTATCAGTTGCTCAGGGAATATCTGAAGAAAAGTTAATGGAAGTTATCAAAGCGGATGAAAGATTAAAATCTCATATAGAAGGTAAAACAATTAGAAAGATAATTTATATTCAGGATAAAATAATCAATATTATTGCTGTATGAGAGGAATAAATGAAATATAAATTAAGTACGATACAATCTGTTTCTGGAGGAGCAATTATTCTCACAATCTTTGGTTTGATTTCAAAATTACTTGGATTTGTGAGAGAAATGATTGTTGCAAGTTTATTCGGTACGACTGGAGCGCTTGATGCTGTTTTTATAGCTTCTTCAGCAACTTCAGTAATGGTTGCAATATTTATGGGAGGAATAACAAATCTTTTCCTACCAAACTATTTAAAGATAAAAGAAATTAATAAAATTGAAGCAAAAAAATATGCTACAAACATGGGGCTTGCAGTTACATTTATTTCAATCGGACTTGGTGTTCTGCTTTATTCATTTCCAACTCAAATTATAAATGTACTTGCTCCAGGATTTGATAAAGAACTTGTTTTTTTCGCTGCAAGAAAGATAAGGATATTGAGTGTGATGCCCTTTATTTTAGGAGCAGGAAGAATATGTGCTACTTTATTGAGAGCAGAGAGAAGATTCTTTTTTTATTCTGTTTCCCAATTAGCATACAATTTGATTTATATACCTGTTTTAATAATATCCACGCCAAGATTATCTGAATCTTCGTATGTACTTGGAATGATACTGGGAAATTTGGGAGTTCTTTTATTTTATTTTATTTTTTCCAGAGATATATTTAAAAAAAGTTTTAATCCACTTAGTAAAAATGTCAGGAGAACAATTCGTTTAGCTTTGCCAATAATGTTATCGGTTGGAATAGGATCGATAAATCAGATAATTGATAAAGCGTTTGTATCCTTGTTACCAGAGGGAAGAGTGTCTTCACTTCAATTTGCTCACACTTTACTTGGTTTGGTTTCCTTTGCAGTAATTTCCTTCTTGACTACAAGTTATACAGAATTATCTGAACACATTGCTAAGAATGAAAACGATAAAGCAGTAAATAGAATGAAATTCACTGTAACCACATCGATGAATCTCGTGATACCTCTTACTGCGTGGATTGCTATAATGGCAAATCCATTAATCAGCCTTGTATATCAGAGAGGTAGTTTTACAGAAGAATCAACAGCTTTGGTCAGTTCTGCATTAATTGGATACAGTTTGATATTGATTACTTCACCGATTGCTGTAACGAATAATCAATTTATTAGCGCTATAGGAAAGGTGAGGGTTTTTGGATTTATTGCACTCTTTTCAGTGGGAACTAATGCTTTTTTCGACTGGTTATTTTTAGAACCATTTGGGCATGCGGGTATAGCATTCAGCACTTCAATGGTTTCTGTAATAAATGTTATGATAATAACCTTTTATCTATATAAAAAGGGTATAAATTATATTCCTTATAAAAGATTCATTAAAGTATTCATAATAGGAATGATTCTGTTCCTGGTTGGATATTTAACTCAGGGAAGAATTAATGAAATTATATGGTTGATTGTAGTTAATTTAGTCATGTTAGCTTTTTTCTTTTTCACAGCAAGAAAGGATTTAAAGACAATATTACGCAAGTTCGTTCATATAAAGAAAAAATGAAAAATAAAAAAAAGTCCACAATTACTGTGGACTTTTCTATTATAATGAATTTTTTAAATTGATAAATCTACCTTTGGGGCTTCTCTTTGAGCTGCATCCTTTAATTCAAATAATGGTAATGCTTCGAATTTCGCTGAGAAAATATTAGCTACAATACTATTAGGGAATATTTCAATTTTTGTATTGAACTTTGTCACTGAATCATTGTAGAACTGTCTTGAATAAGAAATTTTATCTTCAGTTTCCGATAATTCTCCCATTAAAGTTTGAACATTCTGATTTGCTTTCAGATCAGGATATCTTTCAAATACAGCTAAGAGTCTTCCTAAAGCACCCTGTAACTGTTGTTCCTTCTCTATTTTGTCACCTATGGAATCTGCTGAAACAGCAGCGGACCTTGCTTTGATGACATTTTCTAATGTTTCTTTCTCAAATTTCATGTAACCCTTTACTGAGTTTACGAGATTTGGAATAAGATCATGTCTTCTTTTTAACTGAACATCAATCTGCGCCCAGGCGTTTTCAGCTCTCTTTTTCAGAATAACCAGGTTGTTGTATACAGAAATTAACCAGATTACTATTATTACTACAATTGCTGCAATTACAATTCCAATTATCATAATATCCCCCCTTTTATTTATTACTAATTATATAACTTAATATATCTTTACATACGGTAGAATTCATAGTTATTTCTAAATGATTCATATTATTATACTTCCAAATGACGTTTTTATCACCTGTATTTAAAGCTTCCTGACTGTAAACATTGACAAGTCCGTCGTTTTCAATTTCTTCTTTATCTGCTCCTTTAGATATATTTTTCATTATTTTATTTAATATTCCCAGTGATACTGAATCGATAACCTTTTCATTTGGAATTGATTTTATTTCAATGTTTTCTATATAAGACGATATAGTGATAAATTTATCAAAAAATTTGTAGTTATTATTGAAAAGATTAAGAGCTTCATTTTCTTTAAATACATCCTTTGATAAATTATTAAATTCATTTTTAGAAATAATATCCAAATATTCTTGATTATCATATACGAAGGATCTTCCGCCTTTAAAGGGGTCTATATTACCGGTATTAACGAAAACAGACATTATTTGTGGATAATCTCTTATTATAGAAATTAGTTCTTCAGAGGCTAAATTTATAAAATCTGTCGTGAGAATAACTTCTTCAAAACCTCTAGTGAATCCAACATAAAGAATTTGGAAAAAAGATAAAAGGAGACTCTTTTCGTTTTCTTTATTTCCACCGGGAATTTCTAGGTAAGTTATTCCTTTAAAATCTTTTTTTAAATTTTTTAAATTAGAAAGAATCTGGATGAAATTCTGCAAAGGAGACCCATGATGAACACCGTCCAGTGTAAAAACTTTCATTAATTTATCATATTCTCCAATTTTTATGTCATTATAATCTACTTCTAATAGATATCTTGAAACTAAACTTCCCATACTATGTGCAATTATATAGACTTCTTCGTAACTTTGAAAAAAATTTGATTCTGAAATAAGAGAGCCTAGATAATTAGCGTATTCTTCAGCGGTGTAAAAATTACTGTCATAGATATATTCATAAAAATTATAATTATAAAATGATTCAATGTTTTTTAAAATATAACCAAAGCTCTCTGACCAAACACTTGCTCTACCATCGTTTCCCCAATAAGAATATCTACTGTCTCTTAAAAAACCATATCCTCCCTGATGCCCATGAATAAATATAATTGCCTTTTTTCCTTTTTGAATTGGATAAATGGAGTCCTTTTCTATTTTGTATTGCAGAAGTCTATTTGTAGTAGTTCCATTAAATTCACTTGGAAAAGGAAATACTCGCCATAGTTCGTGAAACCCCTGATATTCAATAGATTCTTCAAAGCTAATGACTATTTTTTTTGGAACATCAGTAAAAATTGGGTTTCTTACATCCCAATTGCTTACATATATATATCCATTCTTCGAAGAAAGATCTTCTTTGATAATTGCGTACTGATCTTCATATTCGAAATTCGTCCCCTTTTCGGTGGTTATAGAACTTTTGATTCTTATAAAATTTCCATCAGTATTTTCTATATAAATCGGAATAACAG
>CAZGZM010000040.1:0-9300 GCA_964529955.1 uncultured Thermotogaceae bacterium | reverse complement strand
CTTTTTGTTCATTAGCAATGAGTATTTTGGGGTACATTTGTATCTGTAATGTATAATTTTCTCCTGTTTTATCGGGAGTCTCAATTATAAGAAAGGTTTCATTATTTGAAAAATAATCATTGCTAATGAAATATGTTGAATCATTGAATTTATAACCATCTTCAGGAAATTTATCAAAGAGAGTAATATAAATAGGTGGAGATTTATAAGCTGTATTTTTGCTATTCCCTTCAATTATTATATAGTAAGAAATATTCAATTCCGGATTAATATTTATATCATTTGTATATAATTTATGATTATCAACAAGTTTATCAGTGTTTTTTTCATAAACGTATATTTCAAGAAAATCCAATTCTGGGAGATGAGGATATTCCAGTTTTAATGAAGAAGAATCTTCCAAAGATACTCCTAAATCCTCTGTGAGACTTATTGGAGAACATGCTGCTAACATTATTAAAAAAATAAATGAAAAGAACATATAAAAAAAATATTTTTTTCTCATGAAATTCCTCCTTGCAACAATGAAATATTATCATATAAGGATAAATATTTTAAAATAAAGAAAGATAGATTACTTTCTGATTTTATTATAAAGAGACTTATAAAAATCTAAATCGAACTCCCCGGGAGTCTTTTTTCTTTTTTGAGAAACAATTAGATCCTCAGACCAACTTTCAATTTCATTATCAGTTAGTTCAAATTTGTATTCCTCGATACCCAAGTCATACAAGAAAGATTCTAATTCCTTTATAGAGTTAAAGGGTGATATTGAGTTTAACACTCTGTCTTTATCAGTTTCAGCAATTCTTTTTAAAACCTCAACGAAGAAAACGCTGTTAGATATTCCATGTTTCGCATTTTTAAAGGAAGAAAGTGGATATCCTGCAGAATGAATAATAGTAGTTCCAAAATGACTGATAACTATTCCTGCCATGGTCGAAGCTTCTTGAAGCACACTTCTAAAATCAATATTAGATAATTTTTCATTTACATCAATAAGATTTTCCTTAATCATTAAATTTGATTTATATGATAAGGATTTGATAATGGGGTTTCTTCCATTATTCTTCAATTCCCCTTCAACTGAATGAGTTAAAGCATCTAATCCTGTGGAAATGGTTAAGGGTTCATTTAGGGTCAATGTGTATCTTGGATCTAGAAAGGAAATTACTGGAAACAATCTATTGCTGCTAATTCCTTTTTTCTTATTCTCTCTATTTGTGAGTATCGCATAGGGCGTAATTTCACTTCCGCTTCCTGAAGTAGTAGGGATAGCTATAATTGGAATGGTATTTTTATAAATATTATCACTTTTTCCGAATAGATCTGCATTCTTTTGAAAATATGATCCCAAAGCAGCAATAGCCTTTCCGGCATCCAATGGACTTCCACCACCAATTGCTACGACAAAATCAAAATCATATTCTTCAAAAAGATTTGCTCCCCTCTCTACAGTTTCAAAGGAGGGATTTTCTTCCACCTCATCAAAAATGTTAAATTCTATTTTATATTCATAGAATATCTTTAAAAGATCATCCAGCGCTCCACTTAATTTAGCAGAATTTTTCCCTGTGATGACCAAAGCTTTTTTACCAAAATTATTTAATAATTCTTTTTTTTCAAAAATTATTCTTTCTCCCTTAAAAATTCTTACGGGTATATTGTAATTCCACATGATAATCTCCTATACTAAATCTTTAAGAGTATCTTTGCAGCATGAAACAGTAGATTGAAGCTCTTTAAAGTATTTATCGCTTATTTTTGAATAGTCATAGTTCCTTGAATTTTTTACAATGTTTTCAATACTTTTATCATTGAATTTGAAATTAAATTTGCATTCAGGGTCAAATGAATGAACAAAATTATTTATTTTTTCATTATCACACCAGACAAATGGTGTATAAGTACTTATCGAAAGAACCACTCCATGAAGCCTTTCACTAATAACTATTGATGACTTTGCAATTTTATTTATTATTTCATCAGTTGTATACGGAGGTTCAATTATTTCCATATTGAACTTTTTTGCTGCTTCTTCCACTTCTTTTCTTTTTGTTTCATCGTGATGATTATAGAATGAAACAGCACATATCCTTTTTATGCCAATCTGTTTTAAGGACTCTACCAAATTTTCGAAACAGATTCCTGATTTTGGAATAATAACAGCTAATTCAGGATCCTTTTCTTTTTTAAGACTCTCTGAAAAGAAACCTGATTTCTTTAAGAAATAGGGGCCATAATCTGTTTGAAGAATACAATTATCAGATATATTTTTAAAATAATCAAAGGATTTTTTATCCCTCATTATTCCGAAGGTATTCTCGTTTTTAAGAACAGTGTCTAATTTTTGTTTTGCTCTTGTATTTTTCAGAGGGCCAAAACCCTGAGACATCATTAAAAAGGGTTTTTTTTGATTAAGCGTTGTTTTTGCAAGGTAATAGTAGTATAAAAAACTTCTATAACTAGTTTCATCCTGGAAAAGATTGCCCCCTCCAAAGATTGTGATTTGCGAGGATTTTATCGCTTTCAGAACCTTTAAAGGAAATCTTTCAACTTTCTCAATATTCAATTTTTTTGGAAAAAATTGAACTAAAGAATCGAAGTTACCGTTGGACGTAACCCTTATTTTTTCCTTATAATTAATTTCATTGAGTATCTCTAAAGATGATAATAAGAGTAAATCGTCTCCTAGATTATTATATCCATAGTAACCCACCAATGTTAAACCGCTATGAGAATTCAAACTCAATTTCCTTCCCCCAAATGATTCTAACTGATTATAGCACATTTAAAGATCATAATAAAAAGTCCGTTAATTAGTGATATTATATTTTAGGGGTAAATAGATGAAAAAAATTATATCGAATGAAAACTTTTATAACCTTAATGTAAATTTTCCTCTTTTTATATCATTTATTTTATTTGCTTTATCGACTTTATCTGGAATTTTTTTTAATTACAATTTTTTTCTTTTTGTTTTTCTTTTATTAATTACAATAATTTTTTTATTTAAATCACCAAAACCTCTTTTATATCTTGAAATAATTCTATGCTTACTTGGATTATCTTTTGGAATAATAAATACATCTTACACACCAAAGAATATCGAATACGAGATAACAGGTATAGTAGACAAGGAAATATCTGAGGATTATTCATACATTAAAAATATAAAAATATTGGAAGAAGATGAATGGAAGCCTTTTAAAGGGAAGATCTTTTTAGCTGCTAGAAATTCAAATTTAAAATTAGGAGAGAACATATGGAGTGCGGGTAAATTGTATAAAACTGAAAGATTTCCATTTTATTCTTTCAGTAGCTCAATAACTGGTAAAGTATCTTCTATCAGCAATTTAATAAATCTAGGTAAGATGATTAAGCAAGATGTCATTGATAAATTAAATAATTTGGGAATAGAGACAGATCTTTTAAAGTCCGTTATTTTTGGAGATAAAGAAAATTTGTCACAGAGAGAGAGAGAAGAAATATCAAAATCGGGGATCGGCCACTTATTTGCTGTATCGGGATTTCATATTGGTTTATTTTATTTATTGATATCTTTTTTCTTAAGTCTATTTCTTGTCCCTTACAGGTATAAAATTTCTATCTCCCTATTTTTAACATTTATTTATTGGTTAACAACCGGTCCTTCGATTTCAGCTTCTAGAGCATTTTTAATGCTTTTAATTTATACCTTTTTCAGATTGATTGATTATCCTCAAAGTTCGATAAATGTTATTGGTTTAAGCGGGATTATTTTTCTGCTTTTTTCTCCAACAATTATTGCTGATGTTTCTTTTCAACTAAGTTTTGTTGCCACTTCAGCTCTTTTAATATTTGCTGAGAGAATTACAGAAAGTAAAATAAAAGCATCCGTCAAGATTATTCTGATCGGATGCATTCCTCAGATAGCTTTATTACCTTTACAAATTTCAATTTTTAAATCAATATCTTTTCTAACTATTCCTCTAACAATTCTTTTTGTGCCATTTTTTCTATATCCTACTTATATAGGTGTTTTTCTAATTCTTTTACTTTCAATGTTAAAACTAAATTGGATAGCCTCAATATTAGGATCTTTTATAAATCTCCTCGCCAAATTATTCTATATTTTTATACAGAAAGCAGCTGGATTAAATCTCGTACTCAATATTAATGAAAATATATCCTATATATGTGCGCTGTTAGTTGCTTTTCTTATTCTTTCAAGTCTTTCCTGGCACTCTGGGCATAAACCGTAGAATTTTATTTGAACCTCATCAATTTGAAAACCAGTTTTCTTTTCAGCTTTTTTTATTAAAGCATCTACTTTATCTAGAGAAAAATCGAACGCTTTCCCACATTGATTACATATAATTTGCTGATCATCATTTTCGTTTTCTTCTACAAGTTCATATCTTACGATACCATCCCTGAAAACTATTTTTCTAAGAATCCCCACTTCTGCAAGTAGTTCAACAGTTCTAAAAACAGTCGCTTTGCTTATTCTTAATCTTTTTTCCAGAACTTTTCTGTAAACTTCCTCAGAACTTAAATGTTCAGCGTCAGTATCTGCAAAAGCCTTCAAAACTAATTCCCTCTGGGCCGTCATCCTTTGTTTTCTTCTTCTCAATTCGCTTCTGAGAACATCTTGCTGCATGAAACTACCTCCTGACAAAAAAATAATATAGATAAGAAATGGTTACATATAAATTATAAAGATTTTTTTTTTTTTAAAATTACAAATCAAATACACAATGTTACAAATCTCTCAGTTATGCTACATAATTGGTTTTATATCAATTTTCCATCCTGTAAGTTTTGCGGCTAACCTTGCATTTTGTCCACCTTTTCCAATTGCAAGTGATAATTGTGAGGGAGCAACTATTATCAGCGCTTCTCTTTCTGCTTCATTTTTTACCCTTACTTCTACTACATCTGCTGGTGCAAGAGAGTTTTTAATCATTTCTGTAGCATTTTCACTCCATTTCAGAAGATCGATCTTTTCTGGTTTAATTTCTCTGAGTATTTCCATTATTCTTGAACCGCCTTCACCAATACATGATCCTACTGGGTCAACTTTATAGTTTTCTGAAATTAAAGCAATTTTTGTTCTTATTCCCTCTTCTCTTGCTATCGCTTTGACTGATACTTCCCCATTTGAAATCTCGGGAATCTGTAACTTTAAAAGTTCTTCAATAAATTCCTTGGATCTTCTTGTTACGAGCATTTTTGGTCCCCTGGGTGTTTGAATTACATCAATTACATAGACCTTTATAAGTGAATTTGGGGTTGGTAGTTCAGAATGTTGAAAATCTCTTATAGGAATTTTTGTATCCAATTTTCCAATTCTGATATCTATAAGTTCGTCGCCAATTCTTAAAACTTCTGCTGTAGTAACGGTGTTTTTCATTTCAGAATAAACAGAGAAAAGATTTTCCTTTTCTAATTCCCTTATTTTCTGAACTAAAACCTGTCTTGCTGTTTGAGCGGCAATTCTCTTAAACTTTTTTACATTCAACTTTTTCTTTACTGTATCTCCGATCTGGGTTTTTGATGAAAGTCTTCTAGCATCTTCTATTTTCATTTCTAAGGAAGGATTTTCAATTTCTTCAACTACATCATAAACTTCGTGAACTAGTATATCCCCTGTCAATCTGTCTATTGTAACTTCGACATTACTGTCAGTGATAAAATTTTTTTTGTATGCACTTTGCAACGCTTTTTCTAAAATTTCTAGAACTTCATCCTTTTGAACTCCCTTTTCAGATTCTAATTGATCTAATGCTTCGAGTAAATTCAGGTTCATTTAATAACCCTCCCTTCATATAATTAATTTTAAATTTGCTTTTTTAACATTATTGTAGCGAAATTTGAATTCCTTTTTTGTATCCATTTCATTCATTGTTATCATATCCTTTTCACATTTTTCTATTTTTCCAACTATTACTGCTCTGTTTTGTTCAGGTTCTAGAAATATAACCTTAGCTATTTCTCCTACAAACCTTTCAAAATCAGAAAAACTTCTTAATTCTCTTTCTGCTCCAGGAGATTCAACTCGAAGATTATATTTGAAGTGTAAAAGATCTTTCTCGTCAAGCAAAAGTCCAATTTTTTTTGAAAAATTGCTGCAATCTTCAACTGAAATATATCCACTTTCTTTGTCTATTCTAATAATTAAATCGCTAATATGTTTCCTCTTAGCGAATTTTATATCATAAATAATAAATCCTAGATCTCTAGCTGCTTTTTCTGCTAATTCATTTATATCCTTTAAATTCATATGACCTCCAAATAAAAAATGAGGGCTAAAGCCCTCTCCCGATGGGAGTTTTTAATTGTAAATAATTATACCATAAAAACTATGTTATTCAATACTTAATTTTCAAATTTGAAAAACCTCTTGAAGAAAAGGATAGAGAGTGAAAAAAGTCCAACAGAATACAATAGAATTTCAATAATTACTGGGAAGATATCACTGAATGTATACCCTGTTATAACAACTCCCTGAAAGTACTCCAAAAGTTTTGTTGTTGGAAAATAAGCGGTTAAATTTCTTAAAAAATCTGGGAACATAGAAGCTGGAATTATTACTCCGCTAAGTATAATTAATATAACTCCTGTTGCAACTCCAAAGAACTGAGCACTTCTAACTGAGCCAGATAAAACTGTAATGAATATTCCCAGGGAAATATAGAATATAATTGAGGAAATAACCATAATAAAGAAAATTAAAATATCTGTTTTGACTATCAAATTCGAAAGGAAACCAAAAACAATAAAAATACTCATGTTTAAAGTCAGGATTAAAAAATAACTAATAAACTTTGAAAATAAATACTTAAAACTATCGATTCCGGCTATAGCATAGATTTTTAAAAAATCATTCTGTATTTCTTCGTGAACGGATGATGATAAACCTACTATGGCTGTGAGCATTAAAAAAATAGAAAGGATTATAGGAAACATAAAATATGAAAAATTTAAATAGCTTTCATCTGCGCCTTCAACCTTCAAAATTGGGGCTTCATAATTCGGGTCAATTTCAATTCCCTGCATAAATTCAGGGTCTGCTATTACCGGTAGGGCTTTGAACTCTTGGAGCACATTTGAAAGCACCTGATAAATCGCAATAGATGTTTGAAGAGAACGTGGATTTGGAATGAAAATCAACTCAGATGGTTTTTGAAAGAGAATTTTATTTGCGAATCCCTCCGGGATGACGAATCCGCTGTCAAGGGTGTTCATTTTTTCATCTAATTCTTCTCTCGTATCATAAACATATATATTGTCTCCCTGGAACATTGAAACAGCATATCTGATAAAGAATATTCCAAAAAGGCTTTTGTCCTCGTTTACAAAGGCTATTTTAAGATTTGTATACGGATCAATGGATGTAGTTAATGAACATACAAGGGTGAGTACTAGAGGTAATAAAATAATGAGGATTATAAATCCCCTAGATGAAAAAAAGAGTTTAAGATCATTTTTTATAAGACTAAGAACTTTCTTCAAACCAAAATTAACCTCCATCTGATTATGAACATTATAACATCGATTTTATGTCAAAAATTGTATGAAATGATGGTAAAATATATTGATTTTTAAATTATAGGAGGTATTATATGAAAAAGGTTGTAATTTTAATTTTGTTTTCTTTAATTGCATTTATGAGTTTTGCAGCAGTTTCTGATCTAGCAGGTATGATTCCTACAAATTCATCAAATGTTTTTGTTTGTGAAAATTTGGATAAGGTTTATTCAGAAATTAAGGAAACTGTTCTTGTTGGTACAGTTATGAATACTCTTGGAATAGAAATGATTCTTAAGCAATATGTTGAAATTACTGCATATAATCAGGGATTGGATCCAGAGGAAATTTACGAATCATTAGGTGGAGATATTGCTTTTGCACTATTTGACGATTCTGAAATGATTTTTATTATGGGACCTGTAGATAAGCCTGAAGCAGTAAAGGAAGCTTTGAATGGACTTCTTGGATTAGGAGCTTCTTTTGGAGTAGATGCTGATATAAATATTCAAATCAGTGGTTCTTACCTTTATTTCGGGGATTTAGAATCTTATGCTAGCACTCAAAAAGGTTTTGATGTTAACTTAATAACTTCTGATAATGAAAATGTTTTTGGTATAAACTACATGAAAAACGGTGATATTGAAGCTATTACAGAAATGTCTGTTGAAAATTCTTCACTAATAGTGGACACTATAGCTGAATTATTAGATCCTGCAAATGTTGATCTGATGAATGAAATTGTAGATCCTGCAGGAATTGGAGCTTTAATAGATAGTTCACATCTAAATACAGGTGTTGTAATGTTTAAGATGATGAGCTTTGAAAACTATCAAAAAGTAGTTAGTGTACTCGAAAATAACATCGCTCCTATATTAGGTCAGGCTGGAGACATTGTTGATCTGGACGATCTAAAGGAAGTACTTGACTTTGTTCAAGAATATGTTATTGATTTAAATGGTTCAGCAATGGTAGATATATCATTAGATACTGAAGCTCTTTTAGGTTCTATGATGGCAATGCCAACAGCTGGTGGTGAAGAAATGGAAGCTCCAAATCCAATTGATGTTGTTGTAAGAGTTGGTTACAATGCTTCAGAGGACAAATTAAAGAGTTTGTTAGATGCGTTAGAAATGGAATACGTTGATGAAGGTGATTACCTCAGAATGGTTACAGAACAGGAAGAAGGATATGAACCTGAAGCTCCTACATTCTTGTGGGTTGACGATAATATGGCTTACTTCTCTTTAAGGGATAAACCAAGTACAATGAATTTATTAAATAATTCCGATAATGCATTAGAGAGTGACGTATATTATGAATTGGCTGATGTATATCCTTTATCAGGAACTATGTTCTTCGAAGGTTTCATTGATGCAAGCACCATTTTAGGAAGTTTATTAGGAATGGAATTTGAATCAGGTATTTACTTTGGAGCAACTTACGATGATCCAATTTTAGAAGGAGTATTCGTCTTAAAATAATGAGACTTGATAAATTTTTAAAGGACAACCGGATTATTAAGCGGAGGGTTGTTGCCCAGGAAGCAATAAAAAAGGGATATGTTCAAAAAAATGGTAATAATGCAAAGCCTGGGACAGAAATAAAAAATGGAGATATTGTTCAAATAAACTTTGCCAATAGAGTTTTGAAGGTAAAGGTTGAAAATAGCAAAGCCGAATTTATAGAAGAAACATCTAAGTAATTTCTCCGCAATTTATTTCTCTAATTACTTTATTTTCATCGATTAAAGTTAACTTATCAGGAGCGATTTTATTGATCGTTCCT
>CAZGZM010000039.1:0-13797 GCA_964529955.1 uncultured Thermotogaceae bacterium | reverse complement strand
ATGTTCCGGAGCTACTGTTTTTGATGTATGTCCCGATATTTCAAATTCCATTTTCGGAAATTTATCCAATAATAGTATAAGATGATCTAACTCTGTATATGACTCAGGTAAAAGTTCAGCTTGATCTATATCAAAAAAAATATTATTTAGAATTACAGATTCTCCAACATTAATATCATCGAATTCTGTTTCTATTTTATCAATTTTCTTTTTTTCGTCAAAACAATCAAGGCCAGAACAAAAATTGCAATTACGAAATATTCATTTATTATTTTAAATTGAGTTAAACCAGCTCCGTAAACATAACAAACAGGGAAGATTCTAAAAAAGGCTAAAATAATTAAAAATACTGTAATTAAAAGATTTGCAAGGAGTAATTTAATATAACTTTTCTTCTTACCCAGGAAAATAAAAGAATACAAAAAAGTCAAAGACATATTGTATCCAAGAATAAACCAGAACTGCAATGAAAGATTCATATCATAACCCGGAAACAATTGCAGTCCTTGATAAGAAATGATATGTAAAAAGATTAAAGTCAATATCGGTAAGAATCCAGTGCCCAAATAAGTTACTGCAGTTAATTTGAAATACTTATATGAAATAACGGAAACATAAAAAATAACAAGACTAACTGAAAAGGTTACAAATTCAAGAATAGTATGGAAAAGAAGAAAATTAAATTCTGATACCATATACAGAATTATTATTGAAACAATAATCAAAAAAAGAACCATCAACTCATTTATTCTACTCTTAAGCATTTTTTTCTTCCTCATATACAATAATATTCTTTCCCATGCTTTTTGCTTTATATAAATACTTATCTGCTATTGCAACAGAGGAGTTTATATCTTTAGTCAACCTGGAAATTCCACAACTGATAGTTATTTGAATATTTTTTCCAGTAAAATATTGTTTCTGAACAAAGAATTTTATTCTTTTAATAATTTTATAAGCCATTTCTGGTTTGCATTTGTTAAGGAGCATAACAAATTCTTCTCCCCCAAATCTTCCAGCAACATCATACTTCCTAACACTTCTTTTCAGAATATTGGAAAAAGCAATTAAAACTTTATCCCCGGTCAGATGCCCATATTTATCGTTTATTTTTTTAAAATTATCCAGATCAATTATTACAAAGGAATATTCATTGGAATCATCATCCTTTGTGATTTCCTCCATCTTTTTAAATAAATATTGTCTGTTATATAAACCCGTCAAATCATCTGTTATAGAATTATGATTCAGTTCTCTAAAAATAGATTCATAAGGATTCGTTATTCCAACTGATATTGCGGTATGACTAATAAAAATAAAAGCATAAAATCTTATAATGTGTCCTAAAAAATTTTGCATTCCAAAAACGTCAATATAAAGAGTAAATACAAACTCGGATATACAAAGAAGGATTATTGCAATTAATAAATCATGATAAATTACTTTCATAATATGACTTCTGTTTTTGATTAATAATACCAAAGCAACCAAAAAAATACCAATAATTATGTACTCACTAATTTTTTTAAATGACGTTAATCCTTCGCCTTCTATAAAACAGGCAGGGAAGTATCCTATCAAAGCAAGATAGATAAAAATACCATTTACAAATGTATTTAGAAAAGTTATTTTCTTAAATGAAATCAATTTCTTTCCTGAAAGAAAAAATGAGTAAAGAAATGTTATAGATAAATTATAATTCATAATTATCCACATTTGAGTTGAAAGATTAGCATTATAATCAGTAATTATTCCCATTCCTTTATAAGATATGGTGTGTATAACAGTTAAAATTGCAACTGATAAAAAACCAGTACCCAGAATTGAATATATTGAACTACTAGAATACTTAGAAGAAATAATTGAAACAATGAAAATCAGCATACATATTGAGAAAGATATAATCTCAATAGTAGTATGAAAAATCAAATAATTATAGCTCATTAGAAAATAAAGTACAATCGTTAAAACAACCAAAAAGAAAATTAATGGAAACTTTTTCATAACCTTCACCGTATTATCTCAAATTAAAAAATAATTAAAAATATTATACTACTTAAATAATAACTATCTAATGATAATTCAACTAATTTATTTTAACAAAAATAGTAATGTCCGAAATTTCCAAATTTTTCTGAATTAATCCTAAATGTATTCTGTTTCTGTTCGAGAGATTTATAATACATAAAAAGATAATTCATAATTTTTACAAGTTCATTATTTGCTTTAAGTTCATCTTCCTGGGATAATTTACCATCTAATCTCATCTGATCAATCTCGTGCATAGATGGTTGAATTATTCCAACATAAAAGTACTTTAAACTCTGAATATCTGTGATATATATTTTGGAAGCTTCAACTAAATCTCTTTCGTTTCCATTAATTAGGTTTTCTACAGTTTTTTCTTTAATAGCAGTTAAATTACTCATTATTCTTTCAGTATTTGGTTCTGCAACTTCTGAAACTTCAATAAATTTTTTATGATTTTTTACAATTCTCTGAAAGAAGGGAAATATTTCATCGTAAGTATTTTCATTTAGGTACCATTTTAAAGCAACCAATGTCATTTCATACATAACCAGCCATAGATCATAAGAGATACCTAAAATTCTATAGGATTTATACGTTTCACAAAGAGACTTCGAGATTTTACTTAAATTTCCTTCCTGCAATCCATTAGTGAAGTAAGAGAAAAACTTATGATTATTAATAAAAATTGTATAGATAGAATTATGACCTATCAGAGATTTATCTAAATCTTTTCTTTCTTTAATCCTATTGTTTACAAACTCAAGAATAATCTCCTTCTTTTCATTTAATTCATTTATACTTTCTATTGATACGCTCTTTAAATCTGAAAAAACTCCATTAATTCTTGTCATGTTATCCCTCCTGATCAATTACATGCAATATAATGCCAATATGTAATTATCATCGCTTAACAAATAAAAGTTAATAGAATCTTAAGAAAACAGAGTGGTTTTTTATAGGAATTGTAATAATAAACGTATTATAATACCCTTGAAGGGTATAAAAGTAAGACTTTTGAAAACCTTTTCATATGTTCGAATCCTCTTTATACCTTAGAACACGGTAAAACGTGTAAGTAACAAAAAGAAAAAACTACCACTTCAATTAGCACCTGTCTTACAGGTGCCTTTTTTTATTTGCAACGCTATTTAAAAATGCTTTTTTTAGAAAAAAATTTTAGCTAAAGAAGGAATAGTTTTTTAATTTATTCCTTTTCAACAGTAATATCTGCAGAAATTCCATTTGTTAATTTTAATAATAATTCATAATTTACTTCAACTGCTGATCCAGAAGAACCTGCAGCAGAAAAAACTTTCTCATAGTTATTCAAGCTTTCATCAATAATGATTTTATCTACATTTACCAAAAAGGGACAAACCCCTCCAGGAGAATATCCTGTAAACTTTTCCGTTTCAATATATGAAGCTAATTTCGCTTTTTCACCAATCGTTTTCTTCAGCTTAGAAGAAGATATTTTTCTTTTTCCTGAACAAACAACAAGATATGTTTTTTTACTCTTCCCTAAAAAGAGGATTGTCTTTGCGATTTGACCTACTTCAACACCTAATTTCTCAGCTGCAGTAGAAGATGTTGGAGTCGTACCATCAGGAAATTCATAAAAAGCTAAATTATTTACATTTAAGTATTCTTTCATTTTTTCTTCGATCATTTATTCACCATCCTTTTTACAAAAAGTCTATCATAAATATTTTTTTAATAGATTATTTTTTGTATAATTAGGTATAAATTCAAAGAGAAGGTGATTTCTTTGCCGCTTGATGAAGAAACAAAAAAGAAAATAAATAAAATGCTTTTAAAACATAATGATTCAAGCCACAATCTTTATAAAGCAAAGAAAAATAGAGTAATTGGAATACTAATTGCTGTTGTATTTTTCATAATAATATCTATATTTATGATTCTTTCCTTCCTTAAATAATTTTTAATTAAATAAATTATCATAGATCTCACGTTATAATTATATGTAATGAAATAAACAAAAAACAGAAAATCTCTCATATTGTTACATTTTTTTTCTAATATTCAAACAGTATAATATTGTCTTTGTTATAATTTTCTATGGTACCTAAAAGCATTAGAGGAGTTTATGAAAAGGAAGATAAACTATTTTATTTTAGTTATTTTAATAATTATTTTTGGAATGGGATCATTCATGTATCTAATCTATAGCAGTGCTAAAACTAGTGATTTCATAAAAGGACTGCATAATTACGTAGTGTTTTCTCAAGATGAAACTAAATATCTTTATACAATATCGGATCCTGATAAATCACCTGTTATTTTAGATTCTGAAGGAAAAATAAAAAATAAAAATGAATTCACTCCTGAAGCTATTGATGCTCTTGATATATTTTACAGTTATGATAACTTGAAAAATATTTCGAATGAATTAACAAATCTCGAAAATTCAATAAAAAATAATATTGATGAATCCATATTGAAAGAAATTCCAAAAGATTTTAAAGAATTGGTTTTAGACTTCAGTGCAAATTACTTTTTCAAAGGCCAAAGATATTCAAATTTTGATATTAAGGATGAACATCATAAATACTTAATGGATAATTTTTCATATTTCCCAGAAAATTTCCAAAAACTTTTAGAATTGGTAATGATGATAGATTTGGAAATGCTTTTAGAACAATATATTGTTCCCTTGAAAAAAACTTTAAATGAAATACAGGAAACTGGAAGGGAAGTACTAAAAATTGAAGAAATTGAAGAAATAATCAGCAAAATGTTTATAACGGAATTAATTACAAACAATTCTTTAGAATCATTAGAATTCTTCAAAAAATTGAACCAGTATTTGAGTGATGAAGAAATAGATTTATATTCAAAACAGTTTTCAGATAATTCAAATGTAAATGATCTTCAAAGTTTTATAGATTGGTCAAATGAATTTTATAAAAACATCCTATCTGTAAACAGCGAAATATTAAATAAATTTGGAGCTGAATTAAAGGAAGTTAAAATGAAATATCCTTCATTTTATGCAAAATACATCAATCCACAAGTGGTTATAAATGAAAATTTCAATAATGAAAATCAAAATACAGAAATATTCACAATGACATTGATAATTCACAACTCTGATAATACGCCTATGAACGATGGTGCTGTGATAATTGAAAGTCCAGAAAATAATTACGTTATCAATAAAATAACAGATGATAAGGGAAAGGTTATTTTTATTTTTGATGATTTTGGAACATATGAAATAAAAGTATATGGACATAAAGAAATCATTCTTTATCGTGAAACAATAGAAGTAAGTAATAAAAGCAATAATATAAACAAATTCATAAAAGTAAATGGGGTAAATTTAACAATTCATGTTCGTTCAGAAGATGGAATTAAAATATCTGAGGCAGACATTGCAATTTACAATGCCGATCAATTTATTAATGAAGTAAAGGTGACTAATTCTGAAGGAATTGTAAAATTTATAAATCTGAGAGAGACGAAATATTTCTATGAAGCATATTATAAATCCGGTCAACCCTTTGACTGGGGATCCGTTGAATTAACAGAAGATAAAGATATGTTTATAATTTTTTAGTCCCTCCTTTACAATAAAAAATCATTTAATTAAAATGGAGATCATTCGTGAAAAAGATTTTGTTTATTTTCTTATTATTCATATTACTATTATCCGGCTCATCATGTATGAATAAATTCATTTCACTATCACAGAAATTAATTTCCTTTAATCAAAATGGCGATCTAATTATTGGAAATGATTTTGGTATTCAAAATATAGAACTCATTGATAAAAATTCAAAGGAGATTCTTATTTCTGAAAAGATAGATGAAAGTAGATCAATTCAAATAAATTATAATAATCTTTATAATTTAGATATTTATCGTGGGAAAAATGAAGATAAACAACTTTATAGAAGTTATGAAGTTGGTATATTCAATTCTGATATGGATTTACCCTTTATAAAATTCAAAGGATCTAAATACCGTATTTATAAAGAAAATTTCGGTGATGATTTTTTTAATTATGGTATAGTTCACCAAACATACCCTGAAGAAGAATTATATTTCACCCTAATATTCGATAAAAATACTTCTTATTACGAATGCGATTATTCAGGAAGTTATGATAAAAATATATTTCTTTCTCCAAAACTTATAATTCCAATAGAAATAGTGGATCTTGAAGCAAAATATGTTAATTTAGACATTGAATATAGATTCAACGATAAAAAAACATATATAGCAAAAATAAATACTCCCTTTGTATTAAAAAACAAATCTGAAAAAGATGGATACATTTATCCGGTTGCATTTGATTTAAATAATACTGTTATGTATTACAATCCAAATTTTATACAAATTAATATTTTATCTACTGAAAATTATGATCCTTATTCAGAGTTGTGGAAAATGAAGCTAGATGAAATTAATTTAAACAAAAGAGATTTTGAAAAAAAAGTTAATGATAAAAATGAAATTTCAACAAATAAAAAAAATGCAATAATAATGGTTTCGGGACATCAGGGATCAGTAAAGAATGAAACAGATGATTATTCTTTTTGGAGAAACGAGGGCAGGCAGTGGACTTGGAAAGAGATGTATAGTTTAGCAGAAGAAGATTCATATTTTGAAAATAATTTTGACTACTATGAATTTATCACCGATACTTATTTTCAAAGTGTTAAAGAAGCTGGGGAATCACTTGCTGAATTAATAACTAATGGTAAATTACTTGAAAAATATGACAACATATATCTAATTGGACACAGTCTAGGTGCACTAATCGTAAGATATGCTTCAAATAGCGAAATCGTAAGAGGAAAAAAATTAGGGAACTTTGACCAAATTAAGAAAATCATTACAATTAATGGAATAAATCATGGTTCAGCTTTGCAAAGCGCAAGTTCAATACTTATTAATTTGAAAAAAATTCAAAATCTTGGAAATGTTTATTCATTTAATCTTTCGGATTTTAAGAATTTCGGAGCCGATTCAGATTCTCTTTTATATTTAGGTTATACTGTATATTTTTCTCAACTCTTTGATAATGATTTTAAGGAGAATCTTTTGTCTGAGGATTTCAGAAGTTATTTCTCTAATATTCTTGAAGAAGTTATTTCATCATATCCACTTTTTGTTTCAATACTTGTCGAAACAAAAAATATTGATCCCTTCGTATGCGGGAGATCAGTTATGTACGATAATAAGGAATACATAGACGAAATTAATTCTAAATTATTTAATGGTAACGATGTTTTTATTAATAACGACAGTCTGAAAAAATTCAATGAGAATTACGAATTTTACAATAAAATGCTAACAGTAAATTCTCTTGTAGATGAAGAAATTGATTTAAAAAATGCCTACAGAGATGGATATTTTAATTGTTTATCGATAAGACTTATGGATTCATTTTTAAAAACAATTTCAGATGAAAAGGATAAAAAAATATACTTATCTGATGGAGTAGCCAATTACTACAGCCAAAGAGCTTCAGAAAAAACAGAAGAATTATATTATAAAAATCTGGATCATTTGCAAACTATGCTCTCAAAGGACTTACTGGAAAACGTATTAGAAAAAATCAAATATTATTCCTTAACCAATTAAACACTCTGCTTCGGATCAAAGAAGTCCCTCAAACCATCCCCCAGTGTATTAAATGCAACCACAGTAATCATAATTGCGATCCCTGCATATATTACTTCATAAGGGGCAACACTTATATAGTTCTTTCCATTTGACAGCATACCACCCCACGTAGGAGTCGGAGGTTGAATTCCCAATCCCAGGAAACTCAATCCAGCTTCAGTTATTATTGCGTCTCCAATTCCCATAGTTGCATAAATAATTATAGGTCCAATAATATTAGGTAGTACATGCAGAAGCACAATTCTTATATCAGCCATTCCCTGAGCCTTTGCTGACTCAATATATTCTTTTTCCTTTACTGACAGAGTTGACCCTCTGACAATTCTTGCAAAAGCAGGGGTATAAACTAATCCAATAGCAATAATTACATTTGTGACGCTTCCCCCGAAAATTGTCATCAAAGCAATAGCAAGTAAGAGAGAAGGAAATGCAAAGAAAACATCTAAAATTCGCATAATTATATTATCTACCGTACCACCATAAAACCCCGCTAAAACTCCTAAAAGAGTTCCAACTGTTAATGCAATTATTTGTGATACTAATCCAACGATTAAAGATACCCTACTTCCTAAAATTATTCTACTTAGAATATCTCTTCCAAAATCATCTCTTCCAAGAGGAGCATCCCCTGAGGGAGGTGCAAGTCTCTCATCAAAATTAAAGGAATACAAGCCTTCGGAAGCAAGTAAAGGTGCGAAAATTGCTATAAAAACTATAAATGCAACCATAAAGGTCCCAACTACTAATCTTCTATTTTTCTTTATTCTGTAAAATGTTCTGGATTTATACCAGATTTTATCTGTATTAATATTATCATCTACATTCATAGCTTTATTCATAAAGCACCTCAATTATATTTGATTCTTGGATCTATAAGAGCGTACAGCATGTCAACCAGAAGATTAATTGATGCAAATAGCATCGCTGCAAACAATATTATCCCCTGAAAAGCAGGATAATCTCTCGCATAAATTGAATCAACTAAAACTCTTCCCAACCCTGGCCAGGCAAAAACCGATTCTGTCAGTACTGCTCCTCCCATCAAAGCTCCTAATTGCATACCTATTACGGTAACTATTGGAATAAGGGCATTTTTTAAGGCATGTTTAAGAATAACTCTATTTTCCTTTAATCCCTTCGCTCGAGCAGTTTCAATATAATTTTCATTTAATGCATCAAGCATGGATGAACGGGATATTCTTGCTAAAAGAGCTGCAAACATACTTCCTAAAGCTAAAGAAGGCATAACAATATAAGAGAATGCATCTCCTAAAGCTTTAATATCTCCCTTTGTAAAAAGAAGAAAAAATCCTTCAAAAATACCTATAGTCCTTCCTGAAGCAGGTAACCAGTCTAACTGAACAGAAAAAATCATTATTAATATTAAACCGATCCAAAAAACAGGCATTGAAACACCTAAAAGCGCAACATTCATTGAAATATAGTCAAAAATTGTATCTTTCTTTATTGCAGCTAAAATACCAATGGGAATTCCTATTATCATTGCCCAGAAAGTTGCCATAATAGTTAATTCCAGAGTAGGCATGAAATGATTCTGGATAACAGTCCAGACAGGTATATGCTGAACTATCGAATCACCTAAATCAAAGTGAAGAAGCTGC
The DNA here is from genome assembly GCA_964529955.1 of uncultured Thermotogaceae bacterium. Lineage (GTDB taxonomy): Bacteria > Thermotogota > Thermotogae > Petrotogales > Kosmotogaceae > JASGMR01. The sequence continues at coordinate 4,489 of CAZGZM010000039.1, read as the reverse complement.
TTAATATATACAAAAAATTGTACTACTATTGGCTCATTCAAACCATACTTTTCTCTGATATTCTCAAGCATTTCAGGAGTTGCTCTTTCTCCCAGAATAACCCTTGCAGGATCTCCAGGGATAAGCCTCCCAATAGTAAACACGAGAATCACTACTCCAAATAAAACAAATATTAATAAAAATAATCTTCTTAAAAAATATTTAAGCATACAATTTAAACCTCAATTAAATAAATGGGGGAGAGAGAATCTCCCCCTAAAACAAATTAATTATTCTTCAACCCAAACGTTTGTATCTGGTGTACAGAGGAAAGTATATTCAATAGCGTTAGCTGCGAAATCCTTTACTTTATTACTGAAAGCACTTACTGAAACTTTATGATAAAGAGGAATCTGTACATAATTGCTGAAAATTTCATGAAGAACTTTTCCATATAGTTCCTTTCTTACTTCTATATCATCTGTTTTTCTTGCTTCTTCAAGAGCTTCATCTACTGTTTCATTATAATATCTTGAACCATTATAACTACTTGCATCTGCTTCCCATGCCTCTACAGCAGAGTGGTGAATATCATATATCAAACCGTCTGGATCTGTAAGCCAGTTCCAACCCATCATATACATATCAGTTTTACCTGCATCGATAAGTGGTAAGTAAGTAGCCCATTCGAGAGATTCAACCTTAGCTTTTATTCCTATTGCCTGAAGTTGTATTTGCATCAATTCTGCAACTTTTCTTCTGTATGTATCCTGAGGAGTATAAATAGTTATTTCAAATCCATTTGGATAACCTGCTTCTTTAAGAAGAGCCATAGCCTTTGCTGGATCATAACCTAATTTATATTCTTCAACTCTTTGATCGTATGCCCATGATGAAGGAGATAATGAAGCTGAAGCTCTAACTCCTGCGTCTCCGAGAACTGTTTTTACAATAGCGTCCATATCGACACCATAGTTAATTGCCTGTCTCACTCTTATATCATTTACTGGTTCGTTTTCAACATTGAAATTCAAGAAGTAATAATTCAATGCAGGAACAACATCAAGAACTAAATCTGGATTTTTTTCAATTCTTGCAAAATCATCAGGTAAAATTGCCATTACAACATCAACGTCTCCAGCTTCTAAATTCACTAAAGCAACTGAAGCATCCGGAATAGGTCTCATAATAACCTTTGCAAGATTAGGCTTTTTCAACCAGTAATTTTCATTTCTTTTCAAAACCAATTCGTTACTCTTAGTCCATTTTTCAAGAACAAATGGTCCTGATCCAACAGGATTTAAACCGTATTCTGTAGGATCTGCTTCACGAACTTCTTTATTTACAATCTTCTGAGTAAATACTCTTTCAAGGAAAGCAGCAAATGGATATTCCAAAACTATTTTTACTGTATAATCGTCTACTTTTTCTATTTCTTTAATTATTTTTAAGTTTTCATAGTTTGGTGAAGCTGTTTCTGGATTAAGAACAATTTCAAAAGAATAAACTACATCATCAGCTGTAAGATGATCCCCGTTATGGAAATATACATCGTCTCTAATACTAAATACCCAAGTTTGAGTATCATCGGTTTCCCAAGTTGCGACGGAAGGAACAATTTCTAAATTCCTATTAACTGTAACTAAAGCATCAAAAATTTGTGAATACATCTGGAAAGATGCGTTATCACCAACTACAACTGGGTCAAGTGATTGAGCGTCCTTTGCAACCGCAATTACGAGTGTTCCATCTGTATTTACCTCTTCAGCAAACATGCAAATTGAAAAAACTGCCACAAGAACTAACATTAAAAAAACTTTTTTGAACATAAAATACCTCCTCCTATTTGTAAGATGAAATTAAATATAATCTGAAAATTTTCCACCAAGATTTGCAATTGTTAAAATCATTTTGAATAAATCTATGTAATTGTCACTGCAAAATTTAACGGTTCTTCCGGAAACTCTTTCTAAACCGGGCACAAAGGAAACACCATCAGCAATTACAGTATTCACAAGATCTACTTCAAGCTCATTGATATTTTCTGGGGGAAAAATTTTGAACTTGTCAATATTTTTTATCATTGTACCTATTACCTTTGAATAATTTTTTTCTATTTTTTTCATGTTAAAGGTTTGAGCAGAGTACCTACCTATACCATTTTTAGTTCTTACAAAGGGAAATTCATTTCCAAAAAAATCGTAAACCTGTGATTCAAAAACATCATCTCCAGAAATTAGCGTCACTGGTACCCCATAATACCCAGCATAATATGTATTGATTTCAGTTTCGCCTACAGTCTTTCCGTTTAATCTTATGTTGTATATACAGGAAGAGGAATATGAATGATCCATTCCACCTTTATAAGATCCTATCATTGCATGATATCCGATAAACATAACCATATCGAAGGTTTCATCTAAACCTTGCATCATATACATTGGTCTGGGATATCCTCTTATCCAGGAAACCCTTTCATCATCTATTTTTCCATAGGGTATGTTTTCTCCCCTTGAATGAGAATCACAAATAACAATTTCTTCAATTTTATTATTTATGTCTGAAATTTTAATATTCTTTATTATTATCTTCAACTCTTCATTCAACAAATCACAATATAAAGGATTTTTGTTCATTTCATTCCAGGATACTACTCCAGCTACCCCTTCCATATCAGTAGAAATAAAAATTTTCATTTATTAATCACCACTTTTTTAAATATATTCATATCCATCCTGCTCAACTTCCATACTTTTATTAAGAGATTCCATATTACCTTTCTTTTCGCTTAACATCAAAAAATTTATCATTATTTGAATTACTGCAATTGGTCCAACAAAGGAATTACTAGATAGTAAAGAATTACTTTTACAAAAGATCGTATCATCCGCAAACTCATACGAAGGGCAGTCTATAGTTCTAGTCATAAGATATACACTTGCTCCTTTATCCTCAGCATATTTACCTACATATTCTGCTTCTTTAGAATACTGAGGAAACGAAATAATAATGACTATATCTTTATCATTTAAATGAATAAGCTCAGGAGAAAAATCTGATACACTTCCGCTTAAGATATTTACTGGCTTTTTGTAATAACTTAATAAAGCATATTTAAACATTTTACAAAGATATTTTGTTGCCCCAAAACCTGTTAAATAAATGTTCTTTGCTTTCTTAATTGCTCTCACCCATAACATAAGTTGCTCAGGAGAAACATTATCAAGGGTTCCCTCAATGTTATCCTTTTCATTCCTTGCTAAATCCTGAAATCTCCTTTTCCATGGATATCTGTCAAGTTCAGTCATTTTAATTTTTTCGTTGGGGCTTAATTTACTTATTAGTTCATTCTGAATTTCCTTTTTTAACTCATTATAGCCTTTAAATCCCAGTTTTCTCGAAAACCTTACTATGGAAGCTGTACTTGCCCCAGTAAGCTCAGCTAATTTTTCCACAGAATAAAAACCAATTTCTGAATAGTTGTCTATAATGTAGGCAGCTATCTTTTTGTTTACAGGAGACATTTCAGTTATATTCTCCGAAATAATGTCCATCATCATAATATCACCTCATTAAATGGCAAGAGACGAAATGGTTTTTGCTAACCTCAATACTTTTCGGTTCCTCTCTCCTACATATATCCATCACATATTTGCATCTTGTATGAAATCTACACCCATCTGGTGGATTAATAGGAGAGGGAATTTCACCTTTTAAATCATTTCTGGCTCTTCCCCTTGTTTTTATACTTGGGATTGAACTTAATAAACTCTTTGTATATGGGTGACCTGGATTTTTATATAATTCGTTTGTCTCAGAATATTCAACAATTTTTCCAAGATACATAACTGCTATTGAATCACTGATAAATTTCACTACACCCAGGTCATGAGAAATAAAAATATAAGTTAAAGAAAATTCTTCCTGTAATTCTGATAGAAGATTCAATATTTGCGATTGAATAGATACATCCAAAGCTGAAACAGCTTCGTCGGCAATAACGAGTTCTGGATTTGTTGCCAAAATCCTTGCTATCATTATTCTCTGTCTTTGACCTCCGGAAAACTCACCTGGAAATCTATTCATATAATTTTTATTTAATCCAACTACATTCAATAAGTAGTTTACTCTTTCGTTTATTTCATTTTTAGTTTTATAAATTTTATGTACTTTCAAGGGTTCGTTGATTATTCCCTTTATACTCATTCTTGGGTTAAGTGATGCATAGGGATCCTGAAAAATCATCTGCATATTTCTTCTTAAACTTTTCATTTTTTTCTTTTTTAAATCTGTAATGTTTGAATTTTTAAAATGAATTTCACCAGAAGTCGGTTCAATCAATTTCAGAATGGTTCTCCCCAAAGTTGATTTACCGCATCCAGATTCACCAACAAGCCCTAAACATTCACCTTCATTTACTTGAAGGTCAATGCCATCTACTGCTTTTACATACTGCTTATTTCCAAGCAATCCTTCTCTTCCAGCATAAAAATATTGTTTTAAATTTTTC
>CAZGZM010000038.1:7846-13861 GCA_964529955.1 uncultured Thermotogaceae bacterium | reverse complement strand
AAAGGTTTGGATGAAGTTGTTTCACGTTTATTTAAAGTAATTGATACTCTTGAAGAGAATAAAGAAAATATTAATGCCATTGGAGTTGGAGTTCCTGGTATTATTAACTCTGGTGTAGTTACTTTCACTCCTAATCTTCCTCTAACCGGTTTTAATTTAAAAAAAATTCTTGAAGATAAATATAAAGTTCCAGTTTATATAGGTAATGATGCAAATACAAGCTTACTTGGTGAATGGATTTTTGGGGGATTAAAAGATTATAAAAACATAGTTGGATATTTCGTCGGAACGGGAGTGGGCGGAGGACTTGTGTTGAACGGAAAACTTTTTACAGGATCAAAGGGTGGAGCAGGAGAAATAGGACATACAATAGTTGATCCTACAGGTCCATATTGCGGATGTGGTAATCACGGTTGCCTTGAAGCTTTTTCTTCAAAAACAGGAATATTTAAATATATATTAGCACAGAAGCGCAAGGGAAGAAAATCAATGCTCATTGATGAAATTGATCAAGAAAAAAACATATTTAAAAGCTCAGTTTTAGAAAATGCTCTTTCAAACAAGGATGAATTAGCTCAGGAAATAATTGATAAGACTTGCTATTATATTGGAATATCTGCTGCAAATATGATTAATCTTCTGAATCCTGATAAAATTGTATTTGGTGGTGGATTGGTAGAATCACTGGGTAAAGAAATGCTTCCAATAATAAAGCACTATGCGAAAATGTATTCTATTCTAAGATTATATGATGATGATGTATTTACTCTCTCCCATCTTGGAGATGATGCATGCATTTATGGAGCGTTAGCATTGATAGAAAATCCTGATGTACTTGAATAAGGAGGATTAGGTGAAATCCAATAATAAATTAGCTGGATTAATATATATTGCTTCTGAAAGTATCTATTTAAGGATAGTTCAATTAGCAAAAGGAAAAATAAAATATTTAGAGAAAATTGACTTCCCGATTGTTATAGGAAAGGAAACTTATAAATCCAGAAAAATATCCTTTAAAAGGATAAATAAAGCATGCGATATACTTAATAATTTTCAAAAATTAATGGATGAATATAAAGTTACTAATTATAAAGTTGTTTCTACTACAGCAATAAGAGAATCTGAAAATTCAGAATATATTGTTGATCAGATTAAGATAAAAACAGGATTGAATCTCGAAATTCTTGAGGATTCCGAAGAAAAGAACTATATATACCTTGATTTAATAAGATCGCTTGATAAAAAGAAATTCAAGAAAGAAGATAAAATTTTGATTACGTATATTGGATCGGGTAGTCTGGGAATAGCTCTTTATAATAACGGAAATATAATCTTTTCTCAAAACATCAGAATTGGTACATTAAAGCTTACTGAAACCTTAGCCCCGTTAATTACAAAAACTCCAAATTTTTTTGAAGTTATTATAGAATTTTTAAGCAGTTTCAGAAAATCCCTCAAAACAATTCTTCCAACAAATGAAATAAATTGTATTATTGCATGTGGTAAAGAAATTGATATTACTAGAACAATACTCAATGTTTCAAAGGATAAAGATTTTACTCCAATTGATGTAAAGTCTCTGATGGATTTATTTGAAAAAATACAGTATAAAAACCCTGAGCAAATTCATAAAATGTTTAATTTAAATGACTATGAAGCAATAAATCTCTTACCATTATTTGGAGTATACAAAATGTTATTTGATATTGTTGATCCAAATTTATTCTTAATGTCTGAAGCTAATCTTCTTGATTCACTTTCATTTGAAATTTTAAAACCAGAAGAATTTAAAAAAGTCCAGGAAAGATATTATGAGAGTATTATAATGACAGCGAAAAATCTTGCAATCAGATTTTACTATGACGAATGTCATTCTCTTTCTGTCGAAAAACATGCAATAAAAATCTTTGATAGTTTGAATAAACTTCATGGATTAGGATCCAGAGAAAGGCTGTTATTAAGAGTTGCTTCAATTTTGCACGATACCGGTAAAGCAATAAATATTAAAAATCATGCTGAAAGTTCTTATTATATAGTTAAAGAATCAGAAATTTTGGGATTATCTTCAAAGGAATTGAATATTATCGGAAATATTGTAAGATATCATAGCGGGAATAAACCTGCTTTGAATGATCCAGAATTTTTAGCTTTATCTATAAATGATAGAGTCTTGATAGCTAAGCTTTTAGCTATCTTAAGGCTGGCTGATTCCTTTGATCGGGCTCATGATAATAAAGTTGATAATATTAGTGTAAGGTTAACTAAAAAGAGCTTATATATTTATGTTGAAACTATTTTACCAGTTTATCTGGAGAAGTGGTCATTTGAAGTTAAATCAGATTTTTTTGAAGATGTATTTGGAATAAAACCCGATTTTAGGAGAGTTGTAAAATGAGTGTTAATCTAGATAGTTATAAGTATTATTTAAATAGAGAAATAACATGGTTAAGATTTAATGACCGTGTTTTGAATGAAGCTTTCAATGAGGATAACCCTCTTTTTGAAAGACTGAATTTTCTTTCTATTACAAGTTCAAATCTTGATGAATTTTTTATGATCAGAGTTGCTGGTATTAAGGAGCAAATTGAGGCAAAGTATGAAAAGAAGGATCCTTCCGGAATGAATGCAAATGAACAATTTAGAGAAATTGCTAAAAATGTTCATTTTATGGTAAAAAAACAGGATAAATGCCTTAATAAATATATTATCCCAGAGTTAAAAAAAAGATCAGTTTTATTTTTAGAAGTAGAGGACTTAAAAAAAGAACAATATGAATTTCTAAAAAATTATTTCAATTCAACTATATATCCTGTAATAACTCCAATGGCAATTGATCAGAGTAGACCTTTTCCCTTGCTTCCAAACAAAATGCTTACTCAAGCTGTTTTATTGAGTGAAAAGGGCAAAAAGCCTTTTTTTGCTATGGTTCAAGTTCCACCGGTTCTTCCCAGATTCATAAGATTACCTGAAAACAAATCCGCTTTTATTTCTTTGGAAAATGTCATAAAGGAATTTGTAAGCTCTTTATTTATCGGATACGAAGTTTTAGAGGTTTCGCCTTTCAGAATCACAAGAAATGCCGATCTTAGCATAAATGATGATGCAATGGATTTGCTTGATGAAATAGAAAAATCCTTGAGACAAAGAAGAATGGGGTTTCCTGTGCGATTAGAAATTGCAAAAAATGCTTCTAATAAAATTAAAAACATGCTTAGGAATTCGTTATCGCTTGAAGATGATGATATTTATGAAATCGAAAGTATGTTGAATCTTGCAGATTTCATGAAATTTTCTTCACAAAAGGGATTTGAAAATCTTAAATATAAGCCATTTACACCTCAACAATCTCCGTCATTTTATGAGAAAAAGAATCTTTTTAAAGTCATAAGAAAAAAAGATATTTTGCTTCATCACCCTTACGAATCATTCGAACCAGTTATAGATTTTTTAGAACAGGCTGCAGATGATCCAGATGTTCTTGCAATAAAACAAACCTTATATAGAGTGAGTGGTGATTCTCCAGTTATAAAAAATTTGATAAAAGCTGCTGAAAATGGAAAACAGGTTACTGTTCTTGTTGAATTAAAAGCTCGATTTGATGAAGAGAGAAATATTCACTGGGCAAAGGAACTTGAAAATGCGGGATGTTATGTAATTTATGGGTTGGTTGGATTGAAGACTCATTCAAAAATACTTCTGGTTGTCAGAAGTGAAGAGGATGGAATAAAAAGATACGTACATATGAGTACAGGAAATTACAATGATTCAACAGCCAAGTTATATACGGATATAGGATTCTTTACAAGCGATGATTTAATTGGTGAGGATGCATCGGCTCTTTTCAACTTATTAACCGGTTATTCAAAGGAAACAAACTGGAATAAGCTGCATATTGCTCCTTTAACCTTGAAAAATTCTTTTATTGAAATGATTGAGAAGGAACGAAGAAATGCAAAGGAAGGAAAAAAAGCAGTCATAAAATGTGTTATGAATTCATTGCTGGATACGGAAGTTATCAAAGCGTTTTACAAAGCTTCCATGGGCGGAGTTCAAATAGATTTAATAGTAAGAGGAATTTGTACAATAATCCCTGGAATAAAGGGAGTTAGTGAAAATATAAGAGTTAGAAGTATAGTTGGAAGATTTTTGGAACACTGTAGGATTTATTACTTTTATAATGATGGAGATTCAAAAATTTATCTTGCATCTGCTGATATGATGCCAAGGAATCTTATCAGAAGAGTGGAAACAATGTTTCCTATCGAAAACGATAAATTGAAAAAAAGACTCGTGGATGTTTTGGATTTGATGTTAATAGATAACGAAAAAGCAAGAAGAGAACTTCCAAATGGAAACTACAGAAAGGTAAGATCATCTCCTGAGAAAATAAATTCTCAGGAAATGTTATGCATATTGGCTGAAGAAAATTTTAAAAATATGATAGATTTAAATTCAACTACTGAGAAGTTTAAACCTCAGTACAAGTTTAAGGAGTGATTTGTTGAAAAATCTATTTGTTATGAGACATGCAAAATCAGATAGAAGTAATCCTCACTGGTTGGATGTAGAAAGACCGTTAACAGAAAGAGGCAGAAATGATTCAACACGGATTGGAAAATTCTTAAAAAAATCAAAAATAGAAATACAGAGTATTATTTCATCTCCAGCAGTCAGAGCAAAGGAAACATCGATTTATCTCTGTGATGCTCTTGGTTTGCAAATGGATATACCTGAAGAAGAATTATTCTATTCAAATAATTACAGTGAAGTTATTGAGGGTATCAGAAGAATAGAAAATAAAATGGATAATGTTTTAATAATTGGTCATAACCCTTCATTTACTGATATTTTTTCAAGGCTTTGTTCTGATAACTTTGCTGATTTGAAGCTTCCAACGGCTGGTGTTTATTCAATTTCGTTCAATGCAAACACTTGGGAAAATGCTATGCTTCAGGGTGGGTGTTTAAACTGGTTCATTATACCTAAATTATTGAGAGGAATTAAAAAATGAAAATAATCGGAATAATTGGTGGCGCAAGCGCTGAATCAACTGTTGACTACTACAAATATATAACAGGGGAATATGTAAAAAAATATGGAGATTTTGCTTATCCTCAGATAATAATAAACAGCATTTCATTTCAGCAATATGTTGATTTAATGAAAAAGTCTGATTTTGAAAAATTGAACGACTTACTTCTTGAAGAAGGTTTAAGACTACAGGAATCAGGTGCTGACTTTATTATCGTTGCGACAAATACTTTTCATCTTTTCATAAAAAAATTGAAGAACCAAATATCAATTCCAATATTGAGTATTATAGATTCTGTAAGGAAGGAAATACAAAGAGACAAATTAAAGAAAGTTGTTTTACTTGGTACAGAACATACGATGAATTACAATCTTTATGGAGCTGAGTATAAAGGAATCGATATTGATGTTATTGTTCCTGAACCAAAGGATAGAAAAATTATTGACAGAATCATATTTGAAGAACTTACAAAGGGTCAAGTAAAAGAAGAATCTAAAATGGAATTTCTGAGAATAATTGAAAAAATGAAAGAAAAGGGAGCACAGGGAGTAATACTTGGTTGTACTGAAATTCCAATGATTGTTAAAAGGGAAGATACTGATCTTGTTGTTTACAATACAACTTATATTCATGCAATGGATGCATTGAATTATTCTTTATCTGATTAATAATTGATTTAAATTTTACATTTAATAAATAAGAACAATATCAATTACTCCTTTGATAAGTGATAGACTTATTTTAATTTTTTTATTTTATGTGGGGGAATAGTGAATGAAAACGATAGGAATACTTGGAGGAGCAACATCTGAATCTACTCTTATGTATTATAAATATATCACCGAAGAGTATATTAAAAGATATAACGACTATGGATATCCAAAAATTTTGATAAACAGCATATCCTTTGAGAAATTTTTTCAGTGTTTTAAAACAAATGATTTCACAAAATTGAACGAACTTATCGCTGAAGAAGGAGCGGT
>CAZGZM010000038.1:0-7746 GCA_964529955.1 uncultured Thermotogaceae bacterium | reverse complement strand
TTAAAACAAATGATTTCACAAAATTGAACGAACTTATCGCTGAAGAAGGAGCGGTATTAGAAAGGGCAGGTGCTGATTTTATAATTATTGCCTGTAATACTTTCCATCTATTTATAAATATATTTTTAAAGGAATTAAAGGTACCTTTTTTAAGTATTATTGATTCAGTAAAAAAGGAAATAATAAATGATAAAGTTAAAAAAGTTGCTCTTCTTGGGACAAAACATACTATGGATTTTAATATGTATGGAGAAGAATTAATTAAAAATGATATTGAAGTAATTACTCCAGAAGAGAATGATAAGGATATAATAAATGAAATTATTTATGAAGAACTTCCAAAGGGTATAATAAAAGAGAAATCAAAAATCAAAGCATTGAATATAATAAAAAAATTATCTGACCAAAATGCTGAAGGAATCATCCTTGGGTGTACCGAATTACCGTTATTAATTAAACGAGAAGATACCGATTTAAAAATATATGATTCAACTTATATTCATTCCATTGATGCTTTAAACTTTTCCATTGAAAAATAATCTGAAATTGATCTAAATTAAATTAACATTAATTTTGATATTATAATGAATAATGTATAATCTAGTGGATTGATTAGAGGTGGTTATATGAGAGAAGTAGCAAAGGTAATTAAAAATAATGGTAACGGTGAATATAAATTAGAGAAGAAAAGGAACACGGCCTGTGGGCATTGCCCTTCCAAGGATAACTGTTACACTTCAAAAATAGGTGATAAAATCATTAATATAAACGCTAAAAGTAATATTGATAATCTGAATGAAGGAGATTTAGTTTTGATTGAAATTCCCAATGTTTCTCCAACAAAGGTATCAATGTTACTTTACGGAATTCCTTTAATAATTTTTATAGGACTTTTATTGTTGCTATCATCTATAGGAGTTTCAGAAGGATATGCAGCAATTTTTTCTGTAATTCCAATGATATTATTTTATTTTGGATTAAATATCTATGATAAAAAGAATAAGGAAAAACTAAAACCAATAATTGTTGAAAAACTGGAGGGATTCAATGTTCCTGAAGAATATTGATGCATTAAATGCTTTAGAATTTCAAAAGGTACTGGACAGAATTTCAGATTTTTCATTTTCTGCTTACGGTAGAAGAAAGATATCAAATCTTTTGCCTCCGGATGAACCTGAATATATTCTTTCTCTTTCTAAAGAATTTAAAGAAATGATGTTTATAGAAGGAGAACCTCCGGTAGGAAGTATATTTGATTTAAAAAATGAAATTGAAAGAGCTAAAAAGGGTTTTTCGTTGAATCCTGAACAACTCAATAGAATCTCAAGAACAATGAAAGCAATAAAAATTCTTTTTGATTTCTTTGAAAACAAATCAGAAAAATATATAAATTTATGGGATGTGACAAAAAATCTTCACTACGAAGAAGATCTTGTGAAAAAAATAGATCGATGTATCAATGAAGAATATAATATTAAAGACACTGCAAGTCCCGAATTAAAAAAGATAAGACACGAGTTAAAAACTTTGAACCGAAGTCTTTCCTCCAGGTTGGAAAGAATCAAGTCAAAGTATAAAAATATACTTGCGAGCGATATCATAGTTGAAAGAGATGGAAGATACGTTCTTTCAATTGAAGCGTCTAAAAAAACAACTTATCAGGGAATTATTCATGGAGCTTCTGCAAGTGGAGCTACAGTATATTTTGAGCCTTCAGAACTTATACAGATGAATAATGAGATGCGTTCTTTAAAATCAAGCGAGGAAAATGAAATTAGAAGGATTCTATCACTTTTAACTCATTTTTTTGTTTCCCTTGAGCAGAATATATATGAAACAATAGATACACTTGAGAAAATAGATTTCATGTATGCATGTTCAAGATATTCAAAGAAGTTTAAAGCAAATTTTATAATACCAAATAGTGCTGATAAATTTATTCTTAACAATGTTAGGCATCCAATGATTGATCCAGAAAAGGTTATTCCCTCTGATTTTTATATGAAAAGAGATATAAAATCAGTGGTTGTAACTGGTCCTAATACAGGTGGAAAGACTGTAGCTATTAAAACAATTGGATTAGCAGTAATCATGATGATGTACGGTTTGCCTGTATTAGCCGATGAGACTTCAGCCCTGCCTCTTTTTGAAAAGGTTTTTGTAGATATTGGTGATGAGCAATCTATAGAACAGAGTTTGAGTACATTTTCATCTCATATGAAGAAACTGATAAATATATTAAACAACTCGGATGATAAATCTTTAGTCCTGATAGATGAAATGGGTTCAGGTACAGATCCAATGGAAGGTTCATCATTATCCCTTGCGATAATTAACAGATTGATTCAAAACAATACAAAATCAATAGTTACCACACATTTAACTCCAATAAAAATAAGTGCCATGGAAAATGAATATATTGAAAATGCTTGTGTTGAATTTGATGTTCAGACTTTAATGCCCACATATAGATTGATAATGGGTATTCCAGGTAATTCAAATGCGATAGAAATATCTAAGAGATTAGGTTTGGATATTTCATTAATAGATGAAGCTAAAAAAAGAGTCGGAAATAAATCAATGGAGCTTCAAAACATAATAGGGAAACTCCATAATCAAAGTTCTCTTGTTGAAAAAAAGAAAAGGGAACTTCAGGAAAAAAACGATGAAGTTCAGGAATTAAAAAATATTCTCAGCAGAAAAATTGAAAAGGCTAAGGAAAAGAAATACAAAGATGTCAGTGATGAGATATATAATTTAGAGAAAAGATTAGAGAATATTGTAAAAGAAATAGAAAAAAATATCAGCTTATCAAAATCTGATAATCGCGAACAAAAGGTTAAAGCACTGAAAAATATCCAGTCCCTTAGAAAAAATATATCAGAGAATCTTCCAAAAACATCTCCAAAAGTTTCTTCAGGACCATTAGAAGTGGGGGATTCAGTTAAACTTATTGAAGGATCTTCTGTAGGAATAGTTGAAAGTATAAATGGGAAAGATGTAAAGATTAATTTTGGGTCAATGCACCTAAATATTAAAAAGAACAAACTGATAAAGGTCAAAGTTGATAAAAAAGACAAATTTAATCCTGAACAGAATACTTCTATACCTGTCAGTAAAATAAATTCTACTGAAATAGACATACGGGGAAAAATCTCTGATGACGTTCCCTTTTTAGTTGATGATTTTCTTGACGAGCTCAGACGACTGGGAGAATCAACAGGGTTCATAATTCATGGAAAGGGAACAGGAGTTCTGGCCCAATCTGTATGGAGATATTTGAGAGGGAGCAGGAGAATAAAGTCCTTCAGAATAGGTACACCAAAGGAAGGTGGCCACGGTGTCACTGTGATTGAATTATGATAAAGGTTGGAACAGATATAGTTCAAATATCCAGAATTAATGAAAAATTATCTCAGAGAATTTTAGGAGATAAGGAAATGAAGATTTTTAACTCATTAAAAACCGAAAGAAGAAAACTTGAATTCTTAGCTGGTAGGTTTGCTGTAAAGGAATCCTTTGTAAAAGCAACGGGAAACAGACTCATTGAGTTTAGAAGTATAAATATTCTTATTGATGAAAGCGGTGAACCATTTCCTGATGATGAAACAAAAGAATTGTTCGGTGAATACGAAATATCTCTGAGTATTGCTCATGAAAAAGAATATGCAGTTGCAGTTGTAATTCTTAATAAGGAGTAAAACTATGGATAATTCAGAAATAAAGAAAAGAATTGAAAATTTGAGAAATAAACTAGATAGATATTCTTATGAATACTATGTTCTCAATTCCCCAACGATTGGTGATAACGAATACGATATTCTCTATAAGGAACTTGAAAATCTTGAGAATAAAAATCCTGAACTCATTACAAAGGATTCCCCAACGCAGAGAGTTGGAGATAAATTATCAGATGGATTTAGGGAAGTTCCACATAGTGAGAGACTTTATAGCTTAGATAACACCTACTCCGAAGAAGAAATTAAAGCCTTTGATACAAAAATAAAAAAGGATTTAATGAAAAATGAAATTGAATATTTCTGTGAATTGAAGATTGACGGTTTATCAATATCTCTTGAATATGAAAATGGATTACTTCAGGTTGCTTCAACAAGGGGGAATGGTTTTACTGGTGAGGATGTTACTGCAAATGTAAAAACTATTAAATCAATTCCTTTGAAGTTAAGAAAACCTTTAACAATAGAGATTAGAGGAGAGATTTTTCTACCAAAGAGTGAATTTATTCAGATAAATAAAGAGCGAGATGAAACAGGATTGAACCCATTTGCTAACCCTAGAAATGCAGCGGCTGGTACCCTAAGACAACTCGACCCAAGAGAAGTGCAGAAAAGAAATCTGGATGCCTTTTTTTATCAGATAGTAAATCAAAATAATTACAATCTTTCTTCTCAGCATGAAGTAATGAATTTCATGAAAAAGATAGGAATGAAAACCGAAAAGAATGCCAGGAGAGTTAAAGGTGTAAACGAAGTAATTGAATTCTGGAAAAAATGGTCTGAAGAGAAAAACGACTTAAATTATGCAATTGATGGAACTGTTATTAAAATAGATGATTTTTATCTTCAGCAGGAATTAGGATATACAGTCAAATCTCCAAGGTGGGCTATAGCGTTTAAATTTCCTGCTGAACAGGAAGAAACTCTTCTTAAGGATGTAACTTTCCAGGTTGGAAGACTGGGAACGATAACACCTGTAGCAGAACTGGAACCAGTTAGAATTGCAGGAACAACTGTAAAAAGAGCAGCGATGCATAATTTTGAATATGTCAAGGAAAAGGATATAAGAATCGGAGATAGAGTTCTGGTTGAAAAAGCAGGGGAAATAATTCCTCAAATTGTGAAACCACTTAAGGAAAAAAGAACGGGAGAAGAAAAAATCGTAAAAGAACCCAAAGAATGTCCGGTGTGTTCAGGAGAAGTTGGAAAGGAAAAACCCGAAGATATAGCAATAAGATGTTTAAATCCCGTATGCCCTGCAAAGATAGAAAAGAGAATTATTTTATTTGTATCCAGAAGTGCAATGAATATTGACGGTCTTGGAGAGAAATTAATTCAGAGAATGTGTCGTGCGAATCTGTTGAAATCACCTGTTGACTTATACAAGATTTCTGAAGAGGATCTTTATTCATTGGGCTCTGGAATAGCAGAGAAAACTGTAAAAAATTATATGAATGAAATAGAAAAAAGTAAGGGGAGACCTCTTCACAGTTTAATAACAGGATTAGGCATTCCCGGAGTCGGAACAAAGACCGCTAAGGATATTTCTGTTTATTTTAAAACACTTGAAATTATTGAAAAAGCATCTATTGAAGAGATGACTGAAATCACCGGAATTGGTTATGAAATCGGTAAAAGTATTTACGATTTTTTCAGAAATCCACAGGTTATAGAAGAAGTGGAAGAAATAAAAAAATATATAAACACGGAAGAACCCTTTGAAGAAGTAGGAACAGCCCTTAAAGGCAAAAAAGTTGTTGTTACAGGCACTCTGAAAAACTATACAAGAACTGAAATAAAAAAGGTTATTCAATCGAATGGTGGAGAAATTAGTTCTTCGGTTTCAAAGAAAACAGATTATATTCTTGCTGGAGAAAATCCAGGTTCAAAATATAACAAGGGACTGACTCTTGGAATAAAAATCCTATCTGAAGAAGCATTCGATGAGATGATTAATAATTAAGAGGGAAAATATGATCTATTTAGATAATAACGATACAACAGCCTGTTATAAAGAAGTATGTGAAATAGTTCAAGAATATAACAGGAAAGTTTATGGTAACCCAAATACATTGAATTCATTTGGAATTGACATAAATAAGGATATAAATAAAGCAAGGAAAGAAGTTGCAAATGAACTTAAATGCGATAGTAAAGAGATTTTTTTTACTTCCTGTGCTACTGAATCAATAAACTGGGCGTTGAGATCATCGGTATTCTTTAAAGGAAAAAAGAACAAAGTAATAACTACATCAATTGAACATAAAGCGGTACTTAATACCCTAAAGGATTTAAAGCAATTAAATGGAATCGATATAGTTGAAATAAATCCAGAGAAAAATGGTATCGTTGATCCTCAGAAAATAATAAACAAAATCGATGAAAATACATTTATGGTGTCTTTAATGGCAGTTAATAATGTAACAGGAAATATTCAACCCTACAAAGAAATAGGTGATTATTTAAGTGGAAAAGATATTTTTTACCATATTGATGCAGTTCAAACAATTGGAAAACTGGAATTTTATCTTGATGAAGTAAAAACAGATTTCGCATCCTTCAGTTCACATAAATTTCATGGACCCAAGGGAGTAGGCATTTCATATATAAAAAGAGGAACAAAAGTTAGACCTATAATTACAGGCGGAGGACAGGAAAAGGGTTTTAGATCTGGAACTCAAAACGTTTCCGGAATTATGGGTTCTGCTGTTGCATTAAAAAAATCATTTGAGAATTTATCAGAGAATGTTGTTAAATTGTATAAAATGAGAGAAATAATTTTGAAAAAAGTTCGTGAGTTGAATGGAATCATAAATACAGATCTGGATAATTCAATTGTAAACACTTTGAATGTTTCATTCCCTGGATTAAAGGGACAGGTTTTAGTTAATGGTTTATCACTTGATGGAGTACAGATAGGATTGAGTTCAGCATGTTCTTCAAAAACAGATGGTGGGCAATATGTTCTAGAAAGAGCAGGTATTAGCAGTGAAACTGCTTCCTGTGCAGTGAGGATTAGCCTTTCAAATTTTAACAATGTAGAAGAAATATTAAAATTTACTGAAAAACTGGAAAAAATGGTGAATCTTTTGAAAATTTGACAATAATCGTATATAATTGTATGTATTTAAATATAACTGGGAATGGAGAGGTTTTATGCCAAAAAGTATGACAGGGTACTCAAAGGTCCAAAATGAAACGAAAAATATTTCATATCTGATATCTATTAAAACTGTTAATTCAAAATATCTTAATATTGATATTAGAATACCAGAAACCTTTTCTTCCATGGAAATTGAAATAGAACGTTTTTTAAGAAAGAAATTAAAAAGAGGAACTGTTAAGGTAAATATTGAGATTATATTCAAGGAAGATATAGATTTAATTTCCTTAAATATTGGTCTTGCCAAATCATATAATGATGCATTTAAAAAATTAAAAGAGGAACTTGAAATTTCTCAGAATCCAAGTTTAGATAATTTCTTAAGATTAAGAGGTATTTTTAATACTGAAATGTCTGATGAACTGAGTAGTGAAGTTCTCGGTGGAATAAAGAGTACACTGGACACCGGAATCAAAAAATTAAACGAAGATAGGCAGAGAGAAGGTAATGAATTAAAAATAGCAATGATGAATTACCTTGATAAAATTCAAAGTAATACTTTAGAAATAGAAAAATCATCTTCACAAATGATTTCATACTACAGAGATAAACTTACTAAAAGAATTGAAGAACTTCTGGACCGAGAAATCGATAAAAACAGAATAGAACAGGAAGTTGTTTTTTTTGCTGAAAAAGCAGATATATCTGAAGAAGTTGTAAGACTTGAGGCTCATGTCAAAGAATTTAAAAAGATGCTTGAAGATGAAACTGCTTCTGGAATTAAGCTTGATTTTATTTGCCAGGAATTGAATAGAGAATTTAATACCATTGCTTCAAAATCAAAAACACTTGAAATAACTAAACAGGCTGTTGAAGGAAAAACAAATGTAAATAGATTGAGAGAAC
>CAZGZM010000037.1:3824-13911 GCA_964529955.1 uncultured Thermotogaceae bacterium | reverse complement strand
GCAAAAAATTTTAAAGAGGAGTTAGTCGTCTATTTAGTGAATAAACCATGAGGAAATTTTTTTTAATACTTGTTATATCAATTATAATATCTGTTTCTTACCTTTTTTCTATGGAAATATTGGAAAATTTTACTGTTGGATTAATGCCAACAAAAATGGAAAAGATTGAAAATTCATCTGGAATTTATTATGTAATTTTAATAAAGGGAGATTCTCAATTAATGGTTTTAAATAACAGTTATAAACCAATAACATTTATTGATGAAATCTCAAATGATGGAGTAAATGATTTTGTATACAAAAATGGAACAATTTATTGTTTTGGCTTTTTCAGTGGTCGTTTGATAATGATAGATGCATCAGCTAATCCTTCAAACTGGTATATAAAAAATAAGGTATCCACAGGTTCAAAACTATTAACTGGAGTATTATATGATGGAAAGTTGGCTGCTCTTACTTATGACAAAAAATTTATACTCTTTAACATTTCTTCCGAAAAAATAATTAAAACCGTTGATCTTCCTGTTGAAGCACTGAGTATAGTTTCAGATGGTGAATACTTTTATGTTTCTTTATATTATAATTACGAAATTAATACAGATAAAATGATTTGCGATTACGGTGTGCTTGTTTATGATTTAAATGGAAATTTAGTAAAAAAATTGGAAGCAGGAAAAAGGCCTTCATATATGCTCGTTCATAATAATTATTTAATCGTTGTTTCTTACATCAGTCAAGAAATAAAAGTATATTCTACTGATGATTTTTCATTAGTACATAATTTTAAAATTGGTGAGTATCCTAACTTCCCATTCATTGATGATGCAAATAATCTTTATATACCTTCTACTGGTGATACAGTTATCCACATGATAAATTTAGATAACTTTTCATTTTCTAACCTTTATTTAAATGGAAAAGGTCCAATTAAAATTTTAAGAGATGGAGAATTTATATATATCTTAAATATAGTTTCTGGAACTCTTGAAAAAAGAAGTTTGATTAATGGAAAAGTTGAGGAATTATATGTTGATGGCTATGGAATAGACATGATTATGGAAAATAATTATTTACTTGTTCTACTACAGGAGGATTGGTCAACGCTATATGGAACCGGCTCTCTAAAAATTATTAATTTAAATTAATGAAAAGATTAAAATTAAAGCTATTATTATAGTAATTACTATCCCCATAATATAATTTTTATATTTGTCCAAAAAGGACTTTTTCTCGGGTTTATTTTCTTTGTCTTTGTCTTTATAATAATCCCTATCATAAATACTCATTGAATTCACCTCATAATTAAATAATACTTTTTAGTTTTATTTTATCTTCATCTCTTAATAAAAATTCTTTCCAAAATCTTCTAATAGCTAAAATAATTGGAACTGCAAAAAGAACTCCAAAAACTCCTAAGAAATCTCCAAAGGCTAATATTGAAATTAAAATAACAAACCAGTTTAACTTCACCTGTTTTGATATTATTTTTGGAGATAATACCCATATTTCTAACTGATTTGCCAGTAATAATACTATTACAGCAAATACAATCCCCCACCATCCATGTCTTATGTAAGATAACAGCAACATGGGAATAGCTGTAATGATAACACCTAAGTATGGTATAAAATTTGTTACTCCTGCCAATAAACCTAAAAATACTGCTTCTTGAAGCCCAATTAATCCTGACCCTATTCCAACCATAATACCGATAAAAAGTGCTATTAGCATTTGTCCTCCAATAAATGATTCAAGATCATTTTTTAAAGAATGAAGAAAAGAATAGGTTTTTTTCTGGTCACATCCAGGGAAAACCATCCATATATAACTTTTTAACGAATCTGTTTTTTGAGCAATGTAAGAAGCTGCAATTACAATAATCACTGCTGAAGTAACCCACTTAGTTATATTTGTACTAAGGATACTAACAAAGTTCATAATAATATTCGAAAGATTTTCTTTTAAAAAATCAAGAATTGAATTTATAGAAGTCGTTAGCAATTCAGAATTTAAATCTACCTTATTATCTTCCGAAAAAAATTTCAAAATTTCAGATTGAATCGTTTGAACGCTATTAATAACAATAGGAATCGCTAGTGCAATTAATAATATTAAAATCCCCCATATAATTAATGCAAAAATTACTCGAATTTTAGTTTTTTGAGAATTATTCTTATTTTTAAAAAATAGCTTAATTGGATAATTTATAATAATTGATACCATTAAAGCAAAAACAAGAGCAAAAGCAACAGTAGGAAAAATGAATAAACATAAAAAAAACATAAAAAAATATCCAATAATCCAAAGTTTAGTTTTGTTAATAGCCGTCAAAGCAAACCTCCTAATTAGAAAAATTATATCACAAAGAAAAAGCCATTAAATTGTAATGGCTTTTTTCTTCATGCATTTATATCAATACTATATTAAAAATCACAAGTGTATATGAGTACCCGAATTCCCTTCCAATGAATCTTTAACCTTATCTAGAGATGTAATTATTGCTTCTTTTCCAGTATCCTTAACAAAGTTAACCGTTGATTCTATTTTTGGATACATGCTCCCCTTAGCAAAGTGTCCTTCGTTCATAAGTTTTTCTATATCAGAAATACTTATTTTTTCAATTTTTCTCTGATTGTCTTTTCCAAAATTTATATATGCATGGTCCACAGCTGTCAATACAATAAACAAGGTTGCGTCAATAAGTTTAGCGATTAAAGCCGACGCTCTGTCCTTATCTATAACCGCTTCAACTCCTTCAACACTCTTGTTTTCTCTTTTGATTACTGGAATACCTCCACCACCACCAACTATACATATTAAACCAGATTCAACTAAATCTTTTATAGCCTCTATTTCTACTACTTCAAGAGGTTTAGGTGAAGGAACTACCCTTCTCCAACCTCTGCCAGAATCTTCCTTAAATATCCATCCCTTTTCTTTCTGTATTTGTTTTGCTTCTTCTTCATTATAAAAAGGTCCCACAGGTTTTCTTGGATTTATAAAAGCTTCATCGTCCTTATCCACTACAATCTGAGTTAGAATACAACAAATATTCTTTTTATATTTTCTTTTTTGAAGTTCGTTTTGTAATGATTGCGAAATTAAATATCCTATAGAACCCTGAGTCATTGCATCATTTACATCAATTGGAAATGGAGGTACTGTTTTTTTTGAAATATCTTGTTGAATTAGCAGATTTCCAACTTGAGGACCATTCCCGTGAGTAATAATTATCTGATGCCCTTCCTCTATTAAATCAGCAAGACAATTTGTAGTATGAATTAGATTTTCCCTCATTACTTCTGCTGATGGTTTTTGACCAGGTTTATTCAAGGCATTTCCACCAATTGCAACTACGATTTTTTCCATAAACACTCCTATACTATATTAAAGTAGCAATCATTACTGCTTTGATTGTATGTTTTCTGTTTTCAGCTTCCTCAAAAACAAAAGATTTTGGACCTTCAATTACTTTTCTTGTAACTTCCTGTCCCTTTACTGCTGGTAAACAATGAAGGAATATTGTATCATCTCTTTTAGTCTTTTTCATAAGCTCAGTATTCACTTGATATGGACTAAGTAAATCAAGTCTTTCTTTTTTTTGTACCTGCTCTCCCATAGAAACCCACACATCTGTATAAATAGCATCAGCATCAATTACTGCTTCATCAATATTATCTGTAATTTCAATTTGTGCTCCAGTTTGAGACTCTGCAATTATTTCATTACATTTTTTAACAAGATCTTCCTCTGGCCAAAGACTCTTCGGACCGCAAGCTACAAAATGTAATCCCATCTTTGCTGATCCAATTAAAAGAGAATTAGCAACATTATTTCTCGCATCCCCCATATATACTAATTTCTTCCTATTCAAAGATCCAAATACTTCTTCAATTGTCATAAAATCAGCAAGAATTTGTGTCGGGTGATAATTGTCAGTTAGTCCATTATATACAGGAATTCCTGACCATTCAGCTAATCCATTGACTGTTTCTTCTTTAAATCCTCTGAAGGCTATAGCATCAAACATTCTCCCCAATACTCTTGCTGTGTCCTCTAAATCTTCTTTAACTCCTAAATGAATGTCATCACTTGATAAAAAGACAGGATATCCTCCTTCTTCACCAAAAGCTGTTTCAAATGATGTTCTGGTTCTCGTTGATCTCTTTTCAAAAACAATAGCAAGGCTTAATCCCTCGAATCTTCTAGTTATAGTTCTAGCTCTTTTTTCATCTTTAACTTGTTTTGCGATATTTAATAAGTATCTTATCTCATTTGGATTAAAATCCAGTAAAGTTAAAAAAGATTTTCCTTTTAAATTTAATCCCATTTCAATTCCTCCCAAAAAATTATTTAAATATATAGTATTATTATATGAGAAAAAAATCAATTTTTTCTATCTTCATTTAAGAAGATAGAGATGATATTATTAGTATTATTTATGAGTATGCGTGTTTATACTACAATATAGGTTCCGATAAATTTTGGAGGATAAAATGATAAAAAGATGGATTAAAGAAAAAATAATTGAGTCTTTGAATAAAATGAAAGTTGAAGAAATTCCTGATTTCAAAGTTGAAATACCTTTAAATAATTTTGGGGATTATTCTTCAAATGTTGCCTTTCTTCTTTCAAAAAAATTAAAATCCAATCCTAGAAAAATTGCTGAAAAAATCGCTGAAATTCTTAATAAAGAAAATTTCTTTATTAAAATTGAAATAGCGGGACCAGGATTTATTAATTTCTACATTGAAGATAAAGTATTTTCAAAATTTCTACATTTAGAAAATGATAATCCTCTATACTGGAAGAAGAATTATGGTAAAAAAGTTTTATTTGAATTTGCCAGTGTAAATCCCACAGGTCCAATAACAATTGGTCATGGAAGACAGGCTGTATACGGTGATGTCCTCTGTAATATATTTCAAAATCGAGGATATGAGGTTGAACGAGAAATCTATTTAAACAACGCTGGTCGGCAAATAAGACTATTAGGAAGATCTTTATGGATAAGATATAATGGTCTCTTTGGAAAAGAATATGATATTCCTGAAGGAGGATATAAAGGAGAATATCTTTTAGAAACTGCAGAAAAAACAAAAACGGAGGTTAACGACCTATATCTCGATAAATGGAATCCAGAAATAGCAGAATTTTTCAATCAATATGCTTTTGAGGATATGTTTAAAGGAATGAAAAACACTTTCGATAATTTATCAATTAATTTTGATTCCATATTTAAAGAAAAATCACTTGTTGATGATGGGTCAGTAGAAAAAGTTTTAAGTGAGTTAAAGGAAAGAAATCTGTCTTATGAAAAAGATGGTGCTTTATGGTTTAAGGTTTCAAATTTCAAAGAAGAAAAGGATAAAGTTCTAATAAGATCAGATGGATACTACACATACTATCTTACTGATATTGCTTACCATATTAATAAATTCAATCGTGGTTATGATGAAGCTTATGATATTTTTGGTGCAGATCATGTAGGACATCTTGATAGAATGTATGCGGCACTTGATGCTTTTAAAATTCCAGAGTCTTTTTTAATATTTATACTTCATCAATACGTTAATTTAAAAAAGAGTGGTGAAATAATTAAAATGTCAACAAGAGCAGGCAATTTTGAAACTCTTGATGATCTTGTTTTAGCAGTTGGAAAGGATGCAACCAGATATTTCTTTGCAAGATACGATCCTGACACTCAGATGCTTTTTGATATTGATTTGGCTAAACAAAAAACTAATGAAAACCCAGTTTTTTATATTCAATATGCTCATGCTAGAATAGCAAATATTTTTAATAAAGCAAAAGAAAAAAATATTATTTTTGATTCAAAATCAGAAATACAAAATATATATTCAGATGATGAAAAAAATTTAGTAAAAGAAATCGATAGATTTGAAGAAGTTCTGGACTCAATTTTGATGGATTACAAAATTAATAAACTCACCAATTATCTTGAATCGCTAGCTTCGTATTTCCATAGTTTCTATAGTAAGAATATAATCGTTGATGACAATAACATCGAAACATCAAAAGCAAGATTATTTTTATGTAAAGCAGTGCAGAATACAATTGAAAATGGTCTCTCGTTATTGGGGGTTTCAGCCCCAGATAATATGTAAAAAAAAGAGCTGAATTTTCAGCTCTTTTTCTTTTAAATGAAATATTTACTGTGAAATACCGACGTATATTATATTTTCTCCCTGATCTCCTGACTCTTCATAGGATTCTCCGTTAATATTTGAAAAAAAGGCTCCCCCTCCTCTCAAATTTTCAGGTAGATTATCAGATACCAAAGTCTCAATGGAATCAAAGCCTTCTTCTCCACCAAATCCAAAGTAACCTGTAGCTTCTTTTAATATCAGACTCAGTCTAAAATAGGTCATAAAAGTATTGAAATCTAATCCAATATCTATATTACTATGAATCGCTTCCTCAACGCATTTATAATCATTAAATTCACTTATTATTAAATCTTTAAAAATATAATTTCCTTTGTTCATCTGAATTCTAATGTATTGACCCATTAAATAAGAAAGGGAATAATTTGGTAAAACATCACCAAAATAATCCCAATAAAGTAATGAATGTCCATTTCTTATTGAATCTGAACCAGATCCATTATAATAATCAATTCTATCAGTCTGGACACCTCCATAAATATGTTCTGCAGCCATTGATAAAGCTTCATTCAACCATGTTGCCATATAATCACCATCTTCAATAAGAACATTTCTATTGAAATTCACCATATGTTGGAATTCATGGGCTAATATAGAAAAAGAATTGGAAACTTCAATTGGATTTTCCTTAGGATAATGCATTGTCGGATATGTGTCAATATAAAATATCTCCATTTTATTTGACCCTGAAACATCGTACAAATCAAATGGATTAAAATATCCACCAACATATCCACCGGAACCAGAAAAACCGTCTTGAATATCAAAACAAAGGATAGCAATTTTTCCATTTCCATCTAAATCTGAGGGATAGTAAAAATATGTGTTGATCAAATCCCATATTACTTCGTCGAACTCTTCACCTATTAACATCGCTTTATTTAAATCTATTTCGCTTGTATTCTCAGCCCACACCTCAACATTTGTCCCCAAATACTGTAATGTAGCACTTATTTGTTGATATTCATTTGTTTCAAAATCATTTGTCCAAAAGGACCTATCTTCACCCAATTCATATTTATCTACTAAAGATGTTTTTTCGTTTAATAAGTCACTTTTATTAATAGTTTCTTTTCTAAAAGGAATTACCGGGTTAATCATAACTAATGCATCATTTATACTTGAATTCCTTAATCCAGGCAAAAAATTATTAACTGTGCCAACATTTTCCATATTATTTCCATCAGTAGATTCATTTGCGACTAAAAGAAGATTCCCATTATATACTGGTCCTTTAAAATCTAAATTTGTATATTCCTCTTCTTCATAAATTAATTTAATACTTTTAGGTTCAGTTATCATAAGGTTTATTATTATAGATTCACTTACATCTTCCCCATTTATCTCCCAATGTGAAAATATATACCCTTCTTTTTCTGGGGCAATTAATTCAATTATCTCTCCACATTTATTCCATTCCTGAAGTAATTCGTTTAAATTCGCATCTTGAGATTCCACTTTATAATATTTAATAAAATTTGCTATGAAGATCGTTGATTTTTCTAGTAATTCTTCTCGATCATTCTCTTCAGAAGCGTCACTCCAATTTTTAAAAACATATTTAACATCATTCCCCGCTATAAATTCACTTATGTCCTTATACTGAATTAGCTGTACCCCAAAATTTAAAGCAAAGTCTTTATTCGAAAAATTTCCAGATATTGGAGTTTCGATCCATCCACTGCTGTTAACATATCCTAACAAAGGATCAGAATTTGTTTTAATCTCAAAAATCTTATAGGAATTAAAACACCCTACAAAAAATAGGGAAATAAAAATTATTAAAAAAATAAAAAAACACCTTTTCATATTAAACCTCCATTTTTGAATTATTTAATATTTTCAAAACTCGTATTCATTACAGGATAATTCTTCCAATCCTTAAAATCAAAATGCCACCATTCATATTCATATTGATTGAATCCATATTTTTTCATGACACTTTTAAGTAAATTTCTGTAATATCTTGAACTATCTGAAAGAGCTGGATAATCAGAATAAGCTCTTTCTGAAAATTCATCATAATCGCTCCCCATATCTACTATATCTCCAGATTGAAGGAAGTATAAACTTAAATCTACAGCTCCACCTCTATTATGTTTTGATCCATAATCAGGATTTGCAACAAATCTTTTTAAATTATTCGGAGTAGCATCGTAGAACATCTTCGTAACAAACCATGGTCTATAGGCATCATAAACCACTATTCCCATACCATAGTCCTTTAATTCTTCAATTACCTTCAAAATATTCATTGCAGCATCTTTCTGTAAATATGCTAAATTATCTGAATAAAGAGATATTCCCATAAAGTTATCTGAAGTTGCATATTTAATGTCTATAATAATTGATTCATCTAAATCTTCAAGGTTTATTAAATTAAACTCGTAATTTTCATCAAATGGAAATTCTGCTTCTTCTGCCATTTTTCTTAATTGTTTTTCATGATAAAGTGATTCAATTTTAAATGTTTCACCAAATTCAGGGCCGTAAAAGATTCTTGTATATTCATCGTTATTCATAATTAAATTGTCTCCAAAATAATTTTCATCTCTTCCAATTCTAACTGAAAGATCAATTTCAGGTATATAATAAATAGAATCTGAAATTTTTTCGGTTAAGTAGTCATTGAATGATTTACCATTAAATATATTTTCCCCTTCATTTGATTCAATCAAAATTTCTAGTTTGCCCTCTTTTTCACATAAATAAACTATTTTATAGTCAGCATTATCATATCTTCCTATTAGTTTAATTATACTATTATATTCTGTTTCGGTATATTGAGAACCATAAGGAAACTTACAAATATTTTCCCCAAGTGCAAAGGTAAAAAACAAAAGAATTATTAAAAGGAATATGATTTTTTTCATTAACTCCACCTCCACATATATTTTATAATATATTTTTCTAATATCTGTTAAGCCATATGTTATTACAAAAAAACATTTCGCATAAGTTAAAGACAAATGCTTTTATAATTAAATGATTTTCTGATATAATAAATTTTAGAAGGCTCAAAGAAAGTTTTTAAATCAGTGAATTTTTTAAATAATATATATTGTCATTACATTTGTGGGGGTATTCTATGAGTACAATTTTAGGTCTGGATAGAATTAATGAATTTTCATCGCAATTAAAGAAAAAAAGAATAGGACTAATAACAAATTATTCCGGTGTAAATTCATTGCTCAAAGAAAACATAAGAATTTTACTAGATGAAAAGATTAATGTAACTAAAATATTTGCTCCTGAACATGGTATCTATGGGATCGCTGACGGAGAATCTTTTGAAGATTCAATTCATCCTGAATATAAAATACCAATTATTTCTCTCTATGGAAAAAAAATGAAACCTTCAAAGGAAGATCTTGAAAACATAGATATATTAATTTACGATATCCAAGATGTTGGTTTGAGATACTATACGTACCTTTATACTTTAGCTTATTCAATCCTAGCAGCTTCAGAGAATAACAAAAAAATAATTGTACTAGATAGGCCAAATCCTTTAGGTGAAGAAATAATAATAGGAAATAGAATCCCAAAAAAACTGTCCTCATTTGTTGGAGATTATGAGCTACCAATAAGATACGGTTTATCAATTGGAGAATTTGGAAAATATTTCATTAAATATAAAAATATTGAAGTTGATTATGAAATAATAGAATTGAAAAATTATTTTACTTATACATACTTTGATAATACATGTTTAGAATGGAACGTCCCTTCTCCAGCTATTAACACTTTTCATTCAAATATTTGTTATTCAGGCGGATCAAAGTGTCAAACGCCTGGGCGGGGTTTCGAGACCATTCAAGGACCTTCTTGCCCCAGTACATGCGCATGTAGTTGTGCATCCTGCCCGTTTTGACCATTTCCAATTGCGCCGCATTCCA
>CAZGZM010000037.1:0-3814 GCA_964529955.1 uncultured Thermotogaceae bacterium | reverse complement strand
TCTCCAGCTATTAACACTTTTCATTCAAATATATGTTATTCAGGTGGGTGTTTCTTTGAAGCTCTAAATATTTCAGAAGGCAGGGGAACATTCAAACCTTTTCAAATTTATGGGGCCCCTTGGATAGATATGGAAAAATTGTATTCAAATTTATCAAAAGAAAAAATAAGCGATTTTAAGTTTAGGAAGAGAGCCTTTATGCCATTTTATTCGAAATATAAAAATCAAGTATGTTTCGGAATCGAGTTTTTTCCTAAACATAAAAAAGCAGATTTTATTTCTGTTTCACTAAAATTGATGAAAAATATTTATTTACTTCATGAAGATAAAATTAAATTTATTAAATATGCAGATGTTGAAAGAATGGATTATTTAACCGGAGATCCAGAGGTTGTTAAATATCTTCAGGGGAAAATTGAATTAGATGAATTACTTATCAATTGGGAAATGCAATCAGAAACTTTTAGGGATTATGTAACAGATATAAGAATATATAAATAAAGAGAATTTTATTCTCTAATATTTCTTTTTAATAAGGAGGGGCATTTATGAAGAAACTGATTTTTTTAACCGTTTTAATTCTTATCAGCTCATTAATATTAGCAGGTACAGTAGAATTATGGAGCTGGAGACCACAGGATGAAGATGTTTGGAAAGAAGTAGAAGCTAAATTGCAAGCAGAAGGAAAAGACATTACCATCGATTTCAGATCTTTTCTAGCAACTGAATATGATTCAAAAATGTTATTGGCACTTCAGGGTGGAGAAGGTCCTGATCTGGTTTATACAAGAAGACTACCAGGTGGAAGAACACAAGCTTTGATTGAATCTGGTTTAATTAAAACTCTTGAGGGAGAAGTTGATTTTGTTAATTTTACTGAAGGTGTTTTAAGCAATATAACTTATCAAGATGAACAATATGGAGTTCCATTTGCAGTTCAAGTAGTAGGAATTTTCTATAACAAAGATATGTTTGATGAATTTGGTTTTGAAGAACCAGAAACATGGGGAGAATTAATTGAAATCGCTGACGGTTTCAAAGAAGCAGGAATTGATGCTTTCTTCGCTCCTGTAAAAGATGCCTGGGCAATAGTTATGCAACATGCTATGGCAGGGGTAAGCATATTACAGCCAGAATGGATTGAAAAATTAGCAAAGGGTGAAACAAATTTCTTAGATCCTGCTTGGGTTAATATGAATCAGTACATGTACGATTTAAAACCTTACTTCCAAAAGGGATTCTCAGGAAACGGCACCAGTGATATGGAATCAGCCTTCGCTTTTGGTGTAACTCCAATGGTATTTTACGGAATTTGGGGAGTACAAATGTTCCAGCAACTTAATCCAGATATAAATGTTGGATACTTTATGGTTCCTCCGCTTACAAAGGAACAGGAAGCATATGCTTACGTTTATATGGATGGAGCTATTGGCTTAACTTCAAATTGTGATAATGAATCGGATGCAGTTGAAGTATTAAAATTTACTGCAACGCCTGAATTTGGAACAATTTTTTCCAATATTACTTTAAATATTCCTGGAGTTTCAGGAGCTGAAATGCCTGATGTTCCTATTTTAAAGGAAGCGAATGAAACAGCTGAAAATCATGCTTCACCATGGGTATACTGGGTAGGTTCAGATTTCGTTACTGGAAAACCTTCTCTTTATAGCGACATCCTTGCACCTGGTTTACAAGAATTATATGCTGATCAAGTAACTCCAGAAGAATTAGCTCAAAGATGTCAAGATGGATTATCTCAATGGTATGAACCATTAATGAATAAATAAAAATCATTTATAAATTTTTTTAGTGTAGGGTGTTTTTGACCCTACACTATTATTTATTGATAATTATAATATGGAGATGAAAGATGAAGATAAAACTCAGATATATATTATTATTTACATTGCCTGCATTAATTCTTTATACCCTATTTGTTATTTATCCCTTTGTTTATAGTTTCAATTTAAGTTTTTTTTCCTGGCCCGGTGTTGGTGAAAAAACTTTTGTAGGATTTCAAAACTTTAATGATATCCTCTTTGGAACATTCTCTACAGAATTCTGGAATACCATTGGTCATAATATTTACTTTTTTATTATGAACTGTATTTTTGAGTTAGGATTAGGATTTATTATAGCTGTTATTCTTACCTCAAAAATATGGGGAGAAAGATTTTTTAGAACAATGGTCTACCTTCCAAATGTAATATCAATGGTTCTAGTTGGATTTATTTGGACTATGATGTTAAATCCCCAGTGGGGCTTAATAAATGAAATATTGAAATTTGTTGGATTAGAGTCATTGACCACCGCCTGGTTAGGAGAAGCATCAACTGCTTTAACAACAGTCGTTATGGTAAATGTTTGGAGAAATATTGGATTCTATATTCTAGTGTTCGTAGCTGCGATCCTGGGGATACCCAAAGATTTATTCGATGCTGCATATATAGATGGAGCCTCTAATTTTAAAGTTGTAAGAAAAATAATCTTTCCTTTAACACTTTCTTCCTTCAAAACTCTTTTAATTCTATTATTTATATGGTCGTTTAATATTTTTGATATAGTTTATTCTCTTGAAGGTGTGCAGGCTGGTCCATATAGATCAACTGATGTTCTGGGAACTTTCTTCTATAGAACTGCTTTTGGAGGATTGGGAAGTTCGGCCCAGGATTATGGGTTAGGAGCTTCTGTTGTTGTATTAATATTTATATTAGTCATTCCATTATCTATGTTCTATGCGTATCTAATGGATAAAAAAAGTAGGGAGACAAGATAGATGATTAGAACTAAATTATCAACACGAATAATTTTACTAATAATCCTTTGTATTTATTTTGTAATAGTTACAGTTCCTTTTCTTATGATGTTTTTAAATAGTTTCAAATCAATGAGAGAAATATTCTTAAGACCATTCTCTTTTCCTGATACCTGGAGTTTTTCAAATTATATTAATGCATGGGAGAAGGCAAACCTTGGTGCAGCTTATTTAAACAGTATAATAATAACAGTTTCTTCTATAGCAGGGATATTGTTAGTTTCATCAATGTTAGCTTATGTTTTGTCTAGATATAATTTTAAGTTCAGAAGATTAATATATGTATATATCATTCTTGGATTAGCGCTTCCTGCAAGATTAGCTATTATTCCTATATACGTGCTTCTGGGAAATTTAAATTTAACTGACAAAAGAATTGGGTTAATCATCGTTTATATTGCAACTGGCATATCATTCGCAACTTTTATGCTGAAGGGATTTATGGATAGAGTTCCTCTGGAAATTGAGGAATCTGCAAGAATTGATGGAGCTTCTCCGTTAAGAATATACTGGAAAATTGCATTACCATTGTGTAAGCCGGGATTAGTAGTAATTGGACTGGTTAATTTTGTAAATGTATTTAATGATTTCTTTTTTCCACTAATTATCATTTCGAGCAGATCAAAGGAAACTGTGCCACTTGCAATTTCGATTTTCTTTGGTGAGTTCTCAAATAGATGGGATTTGATCGCTGCAGCGTTATCTTCAGCTGTCATACCTATTATGATTCTTTTCTTCATTTTTTCTAAATGGTTTATTTCAGGAATAACAGAGGGAGCTATAAAATAGGTCTTTAATTTTTCAGATATCATTTAAAGGTGTTTAAAGAAATTTTTTTAAACACCTTTTTATTATATAATCTACTAAGGGGGGATTTTATGAAAATTAATTACAACTTTGGTATAGAAAACAAATCTAAAAAACAAACACTTATTTCAGCAATCGTAGGAATAGCAATTGCTATTTTGATTTTTTTCTTCCCTGGTGGAGCTTTTGCTA
>CAZGZM010000036.1:0-14000 GCA_964529955.1 uncultured Thermotogaceae bacterium | reverse complement strand
TAAATCCAGCAAGTAATAAAATCATTTTTAAACCCATACTACTAGCTGCATCAACCAACTTAACCATTCCTATAGGACCTGTGAATGAGCTTGCAGATACCTGCCCGGTAAATAATTTAACTATAATATCAACCATTTGCCTTAACATATCTCCAGCCCATTGGACACCTAAACCAAATGCCAAAAAAACATTATCAGGTTTCCAATATTCAGATTGCTGAACAAAAACACCTGGTTCATTAACAATACTGACCATTTCTGATTTTGATATATCTTTTTTTATTATTTCCCCATCTCTTATAAACTCAATTGAAAATTCTTCCGGGAAACCAAATCCATACCAGTCCACTTGATTTTCTGCTAAACTCATTGAAACATCATTTTCTGAAAGGGATAATAATTCCGCCATCCTAGTCAATTCAAGACTATTATTTGTTATAAATCCATTTACACTTTTTAAAATATCATTTTTTTCAAAAAAATCGATATTTTTTGCAATAACCGGGTCAAAATATCTATGATAAAAACCTATTGTATATCTTTCCTCAGTTGGAATATAAGAATATACATTACCTCTGATATCATTTCCATTTTCAAATCCAATTTGAATAAAGTCATTCTGCTGAAATAACTCTCCATATGAAAAATAATCTCCATTGAATTCAACTCCATTTATTTCAGCAACTGAATTTCCCACATCACCATTAAAATCTTTGATAATTATTTGGAGTTCCTGGCCTTGCAATTCTGGAACTACTATCATTTCAAACTCTTCATCATTTCGAACTACACTTAAATTTAATTCATTGCCTTCAGAAATCTTATCTGTTAAAGTTTGATTTTGAATAATATATTTTCCATCTACCTTTAAAATCTGATCGTTAGATTCTAATCCAGCATAATAAGCAGGAGAATCATATACAACGCTATCTATTTTAATTTCAGGAAATCCCCAAATAGAAGAGCATAATGCAAAAACAAAAAAACCTCCCAAAATTGAAAAAAGTGGTCCAGCAAATGCAATTAAAAATTGTTGCCATGAAGGCTTTGAAGTTAATAATTCATCATGAGGTATTTCTTCCTGTCCTTCTCCATCATTCTCATCAAGATCTTCACCAGCAAGTCTTACATAACCACCAATTAATATAATTTTGAATAAAAAATTCGTATTTTTACCTTTTCTTTCATAAATTTTTGGTCCGAACCCAATTGAAAACTCCTTTACTCTAACCTTAAAAATCCTGGCAAATAAATAATGTCCCAGTTCATGAACAACTACAAGAGCTGTTAAAATTAAGAACAAGTATATTATTGATAAAATCATAATTTCACCTCATTAGCAATTTTTCTCGACATACTTTCGATTTTAAATATATCTTCATAGTTCAAATCATACAATTTTGGTATCATTTCTAAAGTTTTAGATATTATTATATTTATTTGAAAAAATTTTATTTTATTATTTAAAAACATTTTTACAGCTTCTTCATCAGCTGAGTTATACGCAATTTGATAGGAATGAATTCCACAAATCTCCCTTGCAATAGTTAAAGCTGGATATTTTTCTTTTTCAATTTTTAATAGATTTAAATCTATTTTATCTAAAGGAACTTTATTATTTTCACTTAAAATCCTATCTGGATAAGTCAATGAATAAGCAATGGGAATTTTCATATCTGGTTTTCCTATATGGAATTTCATAGTTCCATCGGAATATATAGCACCTCCATGTATCATACTATTTCTACAAATATAAGTTTTAATTTTATTTTCAGGAAAATCAAATAAATAACTCGCTTCGATAACCTCTAATCCTTTGTTAACCATTGATGCACTATCTATAGTGATTCTTTTTCCCATATTCCAGACGGGATGGTTCAAAACATCTTCAAGTTTAGCATTTAGAATTTCTTCATATGAATAATCTCTAAGTGCCCCTCCTGAGGCTGTAAGAAAAATTTCTTTTGGTTTCACATCACCCAATAAAGTTTGAAAAATACTGCTGTGTTCACTATCAACTGGAATTATTTCAACTTTTTTTAATTTTGCACTTTTAATAAAATAATCCCCACCACAAACAATCGTTTCTTTATTTGCAAGACATAATCTCTTACAATAATCCAAAGCGAATAAACTGTATTTTAAACCAATTGACCCAGAAATACCCATCATTATATAATCAGGTTTAGATAATTCTATAATTTTTTTTATTCCATCTTCCCCAGTAAAGTGATTATTCAATTCATTCTCTTTATTAGTTAATGAAGCAGTGAATTTTGGCTTGAATTTTTTAACCTGCTTTTTAAAAAGTTCAAAATTGTGGCCACACGACATGGCCACAACTTCAATATTTTTTTTATTTAAATTTTCCAATACTTTCAAACATTGAGTTCCAATAGAACCCGTTGAACCTAAAATTGCTAATTTAATCAACTAATTTTTCCTCAATTTCTTTTTTAATTTCATTTAAATTTCCCTTTGTCTTTTCAATTAATTCCTTTATCTGAGTATCATTCATTTTTCGAATAATTTTTAATTTTTCAGGAAATTTCTGTCTTTTTCCAACCATACATTTTTCTTCATTAACTTCTTCGTTGGAAATCTTTATTGCAAAGGCTGCACATCCTGGAATTCCACATACTCCGCAATTTATCTTCGGTAAAACAGAATATATTATTTTTGCTTTTGGGTTGTTTTCAAGTTCATCCAGAAATTTCTTGACTTCTTCATTTGTAGGTCTCTTTGGAGGAGTAGGTTTTTTTACAGGAGAACTCTTTGTTGCCTTATCTCCAGATAATATTTCAAGTGCCTTTTCGGGATTCTCTCCTGACTTCTCCCAGGCTGAAATCAAATCATCACTACTCTTAGAAAGGATTAATTTTACTTTTTCGGGTACACCACTTCTCATACCAGGTAAACAGTTTTCTCCTTTAGCTTCTCCCTTTGCAATTGCTTTTGCTAATCCTGAACATCCAGGAAATCCGCATGCACCACAGTTAATACCAGGTAATGCAGCGCTAATTAACTCTTCTTTAGGATCTTTTTTTACAGCAAATTTCGCTGAAGCAAATGAAAGAAATGAACCAGCTCCAATTCCAAGTATTCCTAATATTAGTATAGAAAATATAATTGCCATATCATTCTCCCCTTATAAAGTTATCATACCTTGAAACCCCATAAATGACATAGAAAGAATTCCAGCAGTTATCAAAGCTGATGGGATTCCCTTAAAGGGTTCTGGTATATCTTTGTTAAGTTCGAGTTTTTCTCTAATACTTGCAAATATAATCAATGCGAGAGCAAAACCTAAACCAGCTCCAAGTGCATTTATTATAGTTTCTAAAAGGGTATATTCATTTTGAACATTTAATAATGCTAATCCTAATATTGCACAGTTAGTTGTAATCAAAGGAAGAAAAATACCTAGAGCATCATATAAAGCAGGACTAGTCTTCTTTAAAAATATTTCAACAAATTGAACTAAAGTAGCGATGATCAATATGAATACAATTGTCTGTAAAAACTGTATATTAAGTGCTACAAGGATAACATTTAAAAACCAGGTTATTATAGAAGCAAAAACCATTACAAAGGTTACTGCTATGCTCATTCCCAATGCTGTATCAACTTTTTTAGATACGCCTAGAAAGGGACATATTCCTAAAAATCTAGATAAAACAAAATTATTTACTAAAATTGCAGATAGAAAAATAAAGAAAAGTCTCATACCACCACTCATATTATTCTTCCTCCTTTAATTTCTTTTTTTTGAAATTAACTGTTCCAAGATAATTAAAGAAAGCTGCTAACATGCCCAAAGCTATAAATGCTCCTGGGGGTAAAATCATTGCATAAAGTTTTAAATTTGTAATTTGGAAACCAAAAATACTCCCATTTCCTAAAAACTCTCTAACAATACCTAATATTAACAGCGCTCCAGTAAAACCTAAACCCATTCCAATTCCATCAAGAAATGATTTGAATACATTGTTTTTCGATGCAAATGATTCAGCCCTTCCCAGTATAATACAATTAACTACAATTAATGGAATGAATAATCCCAGTGTCTTCCATAATTCGTATGTAAAACCATGCATTAGCATATCTATCAAAGTAACAAAGGAAGCAATTATTACAATGTATGAAGGAATTCTGATTTTATCAGGAACAAACTTTTTAATTATTGAAATAACAACATTTGATAATATTAAAACCGAAGTTGTTGCTAATCCCATACCTAAAGCATTTACAGCACTTGTTGTAGTAGCTAAAGTAGGACACATTCCTAAAACTTGTACAAAGGTAGGATTATTCTTTACAAAGCCGTTGGTAAGGATTTTTACGTTATCATTCATTATTTTCACCAACCTTTAATAAAAATTCATACATAGCATTTAAAGTGCTTGCAACTGCTCTTGGAGTTATTGTTGCTCCTGTCATTATGTCACTTGTTTGAACTATTCCGTTGTCCTCTCTTCGTTCTATCATAAGATTTATGTCATCAGTTGCTTGAACACCGGCATCTTTATTTACTTTTACACTGGCTTTTAAACCTTCAGATGCGATTTTGTAAAATCTTTCCTGAATATCTAACTCAGCGATTTTTGCACCTAAACCCGGTGTTTCATTAGCATATTCTATAACTCGGATTGAATTCAAATAAAAATCTTTATTTTGTACATAAGCTGCTATAGTTTTCACTTCACCACCGTATCCAACTGAACCTCCAGTTAAAACATAGATATCTTCGTTGTTAATACCTTTAAATCTATAAATATCATCGTAAATCCATCCCTTTCCATTTTCTGATTTGTAAATTATATTGTTTTCTGATTTATAATTCGATGGATTCCAAAAATATTTTCCTAATGATTCTTTATCCTTTGGTAATTCTTCTTTATTAATCAATAAATCTCCTGTTTTTTCATCAGTTAATACTTGTTCAATTGCTGCAAGTTTTGCATTCAATTCTGATTGTTCAATTGGTCCTTTAACAATCAAATAAACAATCGACAACAAGGCAGCTGAAATAATTGCGATAATC
Source organism: uncultured Thermotogaceae bacterium (assembly GCA_964529955.1). Classification (GTDB taxonomy): domain Bacteria; phylum Thermotogota; class Thermotogae; order Petrotogales; family Kosmotogaceae; genus JASGMR01. Next base: position 8,956 of record CAZGZM010000036.1, on the reverse strand, counting down.
ATTAAAACAATTCCCGTTTTTATGTGATCATGCATTTTTTTTCACCTCCCCAAATACTTTCTTTCGTGAAACACTGTCTATTAATGGTACTAATGCATTCATAAGAAGAATGGAGAAAGATACACCTTCGTTCATTCCACCAAAGTACCTTATAACAAGAGTAATAACTCCACAACCTATTCCAAAAATCATACAACCCTTCATAGACATGGGTGATGTAACCATATCTGTTGCCATAAAAAGTGCTCCAAGCATTAATCCACCACTGAATAAATGCATTAAAGGATTACCAAATGAAGCATTCGCTAAATAGAATATTGAAGATAATATTAAAACCGTTCCTATGTAGGCCACCGGTATCATTAATTTAATTCTTTTCTTATATACAAGCCAACCAAAACCAACGATTAGCAATAATGCACTTACTTCTCCAATACAACCAGGCACAGTTCCTAAAAATGCCTGCCCAATATTCCATGGGATTATTGAATTTGTTTTCATATACGCTAATGGAGTTGCGGTTGTTTGTAAATCAAAGGGAGTTAGCCATGTGGTCATTGCAACAGGGAATGATAAGGTCATGAATACTCTTCCAACTAAAGCAGGATTCCAGATATTTTTTCCAAGTCCTCCAAAAACATGCTTAGCTATACCTACCGCTACAATAACACCTATAAGAACTTGCCACCATTTTACAAAAACAGAACAGTTTAGAGCTATCAACAAACCAGTTGTAGCAGCACTTAAATTTGATTTAAAGTCTTTTTTCTTTCTCATGTACTTCATTATGAAATATTCAAGACCTTCCGCTGAAACCATTCCAATAATCACCAACAACAATGCGTTAAATCCAAAAGTAATTATCCCGAAAATAGTTGCTGGGGTTAAAGCGAGAATAACATCAAACATAATTTTTCTTACATCATCTGAAGACCTGAGATGAGGTGCTGGAGACATCAATAATTTCATTTTTTTGCACCTCCCTTGAGTGTTCTATAAACCCTCTTGTACAATTTAAAATTTTTAACCAAATCTATACCTGCCGGACAACCGTATGCACAGCTACCACATTCCATACAATTTAATAATCCATGTTCAACTGCTTTATCATACATTCTCTTCGAACCATAATATTCAATAAGATAAGGTTCAAGATTCATAGGACATACATTAGCACAATTCCCACATCTGATACATGGGAAAGCTTCTTTTTTGCTTTCTTCTGTCATAGCAAGTATTCCAGAAGTTCCCTTTAGGGTTGGAACTTCCTTTTTTGGAACAGAAGGGCCCATCATCGGACCACCATATATCAGTTTCTTTGTATTCTCTGTTAATCCTCCACAGTAATCTATTAAATCAGAACCAAGTGTACCAACTCTGGAAATTAAGTTTCTTGGTCTTTTAATACCTTCTCCGGTTACAGAAACAGCTCTTTCAATTAAAGGTTTTCCATATTTCAAAGCCTCATAAATCGCAAAAACTGTCCCAACATTTATAACAACTACACCTACATCTAAGGGTAATCCTCCTGCAGGAACTATTCTTTTAGTGGTCGCATAAATTAATTGTTTTTCTGCTCCCTGAGGATACTTTGTTTTCAGAGCCGCAATTTTAATATCTGAGTTTTTTATATAAGCTTTAAATGTTTTAATTGCTTCTTCTTTATTCCATTCAATTCCGACAATAACACTTCCTGCTTTTGCAGCTTTTTTTGCTGCTTTTATACCCTCTAATATTTCTTCAGTTTTTTCAAGCATCAGTCGATAATCAACAGTTAAATAAGGCTCACACTCAGCTGCATTAATAATAAGAGTATTTATCTCTTTATGTTCTGGAGGTGTAAATTTTACATTTGTTGGAAACATTGCACCTCCAAGACCAACTATACCAGCTTCATACATCCTTTCTATTATTTCTTTGCTAGTGTATGAATCATATTCTTTTGTTGATAGATATTCATAATCATCCTTTTCTCCATCTCTTTCTATGATTATTGCTTCTGCTGGTTTTCCAAGGGATGGATGATAAATTCTCTCAATACCTTTTACCTCACCGGTAATAGGTGAATGCAAATTAGCTGAAATGAAACCATTCGCTTCACCAATTTTTTGACCAGTTTTAACTTTATCCCCATTTTTAACTAAAGGTTTACAGGGAGCACCTGCATGATTAGAAAGAAAAACGAAAACCTTATTAGGAACTGGAGCCTTTTCTAAAGGAAACTGACTCGAAATCTCTTTGCAATCATTTGGATGGACTCCTCCTTTAAAAGAAAGAAGATTCACTCGATAACCACCTCACCATTCATTTATTCAAAATATTAAAATTTTCTATTGCTTCTTTAAAACTTGAAAATCCTTTATAATGAAATCCATTGATTCCAATATCTTTTGAAACCTGTACATACTTTTCATTATCATCAAAATATAGCACTTCTTCAGGTAAAATACTTTCTTTATTAATTATATGTTGAAAAAAATTCTTTTCAGGTTTTTTATAACCAATTGAAGAAGAACAATATACTTTATCAAAATATTTATAATCCCCTCTTTCCTTATGTATTAAATAATGATCTAAAGGTGCATTTGTTCCAATAACCTTTTTAATACTTATATCTATATTGTTTTTAACATATTCTATCAATTCATAATTTAATACTGGATTAAAACATTTGATAAATAAATTTTCAGATACTTTTTTTCCTGTTTTTTTATTAAATAAATCCCAAAATTCATCAGAGGTGATTAAACCCTTAAGAAAATTATCATAATCACTTCTCATAATTTGGTTAAATAGATTATAATCAATTTTAGTTTCTTCTAGAATACAGGGAACAAATTCCCAGCTCGAGGTTAAAACACCAGCCATATCAAATACTATCAGTTTAATCATTTTTCATATTCCTTATTTAAATTTTCTTTTAAAAATGTTTTTGTTGCGGTAAGAAGTTTTTTAATATGATTGGAATTTTCATATTTATGGGTTGCGCCATCTATTTCAACAAAGTCATAATTTTGTTTTATTGAAAAATCCTTTACCTCTTTAAGATCAACTGCTTTATCATTGTTACCATGAACAACCAAAACATTATTTTTATATTCTTTAAGATATATATAAAAATCCCTTTCAAGAATTTCCTTTCTAAATTTTCTTCCAATGAGAAAACCCTTATAATCAATATTTTCAGATGTTTCATGAAATGAATCGAGTTTTGAAAAAACTGATGTGTTAAAAAAAGCCGGGGACCAAAAAACCAGTGAATTAGGATTGTATCCTTTTCCAATTAAAGATGATGCTATTACAGCTCCCATACTGTAACCTAAAAAAGCGAATTGCCCATTGAACCATTTTTGGTTGTTTAAGTATTGAATAACACTTTCAGCATCTAATGTTTCAGAAGTTACTGTCATATCTTCAAATTTTCCATCACTGTTTCCCGAACCTCTAAAATCAAATCTAACTGAAGCAATCCCTAATTTTGATAGTTCTTTTGCAAGTAATGATAATTTAAATTGACTTCCTACATGGTTTCCTGTAAATCCATGAAAAATAATTATTGCTGGAAATTTTTTTTCATATTTTGGCTTATCAAAAATTCCAAAAACATTTTGATTTTCAACATTTATTACGAAAGGTATTATTTCATTCAATATATCACCCCAATGTATTATAAATAAATTTTTAAGAAAATTAAACAGCACCTTGTTATAATATTTTTGAGGTGATTATATGAAAAGTATAAGAAAAGAACTTTGGTTTCATACAACCAAAAGGAGAGAATTCATAAACATTACTCATCAAATTGAAAAAATATTAGACGAAAGTGGTATACAAGATGGTATTTGTCTTGTAAACGCAATGCATATAACAGCTAGTGTTTTTATAAATGATGATGAGCCTGGACTTCATAGAGATTTTGAAAAATGGTTGGAAAAATTAGCCCCTGAAAAACCCTATTCTCAATACGATCATAATGGGTTTGAAGATAATGCAGATGCTCATATTAAGAGAACAATTATGGGCAGAGAAGTTGTTGTAGCAATAACTAGTGGAAAATTTGATTTTGGTCCCTGGGAACAGATTTTCTATGGAGAATTTGATGGAAAAAGAAGGAAAAGAATTCTAGTAAAGATAATCGGAGATTAATAATGGTATGGTTGACAATTTGTTTAATAATAATTATTTTATTTTTAATTTATATATTAATAAAAATTACTGGAAAAAAGGAAATTTTATCATCAAAATTGGTTTTAAAAAAAATTGAAAGAGTAGCTGAATTGACCACAGCAAAGCTTTATTTGGATATATTTCATAAAATTGAAAATGGGATTCAAATTTTGGGAACGAACAAACTTTATTTTATAATTATACCCGTAAAAGTAAATGTGTATTTTGATCTTACAAAAATTAATGAAAATGATATTTTTATTTATGGGAATGAAAAAAAGCAGATAGAACTTACGCTCCCTTCTCCCAAAATAGATATTGTTATTGATTTTGAAAATATTAATGATATTGAAGTTATAGATAAACTGGGTTTGATTTCGTTAATATTTAATAAGAAAGAAAAATTGAATCTAATAAAAGAACAGTCATCGTTTATATATGAAACTGCTTTAAACAAAGCAATAGATTCTGGCATTATCGATATTTCAAAGGAAAGTGCGAATAATTTTTTTGATGGCTTATTATTGGGGATGGGATTTGATAATAAAAAAATTATTTTTAGAGAAAGTATCGTTAATACTAATAAACTAGATATCCATAAAAAAGAGCTCTCCAATTGAATGGAGAGCTCTTGATTGATATTTTATTTAATATTTAAATGAAAGAATCGTTTTAATACCGTTAGTAACAACAATAATTGCAACGTAATCATTTTTCTTAATATCTTCCAAAGCTTCATTAAAGGATGATACATCTTCAATAGAATATTTTGTACCATTAATTCGTAGTTCTGATATTACATCACCTGATGATAATCCAAGCATTTCCCCAATTTTGCCCTGTTCAACTGATACTATAACTACACCTTTTACGTTTGGGTTCAACTCATATTTCTCAATTATTTCTGAAGAAATGCCTTCAACTTCAATTCCTAGATTAATATTTTTTGATGTTTCTTTTTCCTCTTCTTCTTTACCTATTGAACTCTCTTCTTCTTGTTCATAATCATTAGGTTGACCAAAGGTAACAGGTAAAACTAACTCTTCTCCATCCCTGTTTACGGTTATTTCTGTTTCAGATCCAGCTGGGAAACTATGAATAGCTGCAACTAATTCGTCACTATTAGAAATATCAATATTTTGAACTTTTGTTATTACATCTAGGGGTTGAATACCTGATAAAGAAGCTGGTGAATCATCAACTACATCAGTAACTAAAGCTCCTTTCTTTACTTTAAGACCAAGAGAATTAATATCCTCTTCTGATATTGATCTGAAATAAATTCCCAAGTAGCCTTTAACAGCTTCTCCATTTTCTATTAGAGAAGTGAGATATCTTTTTACGTTATTGATAGGTATTGCAAATCCAAGAGTAGTTCCAACATTTGGAGAAACAATCGCTGTATTAATCCCAATTACTTCGCCATGTATATTTAATAACGGTCCTCCACTATTTCCAGGATTTATATTTGCATCAGTCTGAATCAAGTTAGAATAGTAACCGCTATAATCAGGTTTCTGAATATGTCTTCCTGTTGCGCTAACTACACCAACAGTAACTGTATGTTGGAAACCTAGAGGATTTCCAATAGCTATAGCCCATTCACCTACCAAAATTGAATCTGAATCGCCTAGTTCTACTATAGGAAGTTCTTCACCTTCAGGACTAATTTGTATTACTGCAATATCAAGTTCAGTATCTCCACCGATATATTTTGCTTTATATTCTCTTCCATCTAAAAGAGATACTGTAATTTCATCTGCATTTCCTACAACGTGCTCATTTGTTAAAATGTAGCCTTCTTCGCTTATTATAAACCCTGATCCAAGACCATACTGTTTATATTCTTCCTCTGGAACATCTGGGTAACTAAAAAACCTTTTAAAAAAATCATCAAAAAATTCTGGATATTCTTCAGAGTAATTGTATGATGTTGTTGTTACAACATCTACTTTAACAACAGCCGGGGCAGCAACCTCAACTACATTAACGAAAGGACTTTCATAGTCTTCGTTCACTTTTTGTCCCAAAGTCATAATTCCAATAAATAAAATAAAAGTAATAAATAGTATTTTCTTCATGTAAATCCTCCCTTTAATATAAAACGTACTATAATAAAGACAGTCATTATTTGGCATTAGTTCATAATGATATTTTTTTATTTTATAAATGCGCTTCCTATAACACAATTGGATTCATCGTAAAAAACTGCTAATTGTCCAGGCGTTACAGAAGATACTGGGCTGCTGAAATTTATAGTAAGTGAATTATCATCATGTATAATAACTTTTGCTTTTCTTTTTTCCATATTGAATCTTATTTTACAATATACTTGTAATTCATCATCAATATTTTTAAAAAAATATGGATTTATGCAAGTAACTTGATTTTTTAAAAGATCCTTTTTACTTCCAACGATTAAAGTGTTTTTTTCTAAATTAATATTCACTACATATAACTTCTCTTTATAGGATATTCCAAGCCCTTTTCTTTGACCTATTGTATAAAAGGCTAATCCTTTATGTTTTCCTAGAATTTCTCCAGCTATATGTTGAATATTTCCTGAAATAGATTTATATCCTTTTTTTATTAAAAAATTTTTGTAATTATCATCTTTAATGAAACAAATTTCTTGACTATCTTTTTTTGAAAAAACGGGAATTCCAGTATTTTTAGCAATAGATCGAACATTTTCCTTTGTATAATCACCCAATGGAAATAAAAGATATTTCAGTATATCTTTTTTTATTCTCGCTAAAAAGTATACCTGATCCTTTGTATTATCTTTTCCAGAGCAAAGAAAAAAATCTTCTTTAGTAATTTTTTTCTTAACGAAATGGCCCGTTGAAAAATAATCACATTTCAATTCTTTTGAAAATTCATATAATTTCCCAAATTTTATACTTCTGTTGCATAAAATACAAGGATTAGGTGTTTTTCCCGAGAGATATTCTTTGTAAAAGTAACAAATTATTTCTTTCTCAAAAAGATCCGTTATATTTTTTTCAGCTAATGGAATATTTAAGTATTTTGCTACTTTTCTCACATCATTTAAATCTTCGCTAGAAGATTCTGTATAATTTATCATATGTAATCCTATAACTTCATATCCCATCTCTTTTAAAAGGTAAGCAGATACTGCACTATCTACACCCCCACTTAAAGCTACGCATACTTTCACAATATCTCCCCCTTTCTTTATTTTATAGTATAATTTAATATCAACTTAATATAAATCATTTTAATTAATTTTATTAAATTTTTTATTTAAATTGGTATGTTTAATTTTTTAAAAAAAGAGTTAAAATAAATATAAGTATAAAAAATTCAGCAATAAATTATATTAGAATCATTTTTTATAATTGTAAATCTCAAAGGAGGTAAGAAAATGAAAAAATTTTTGGTAGTGTTTTTATTTGTTTTATGCTTTGTTTTTGCTGTAGGAAAAACTTATAAGGTTGGTACAGAAGCAACTTTTCCACCATTTGAGTATGTTGAAAATGGTGAGATTGTAGGTTTCGATGTTGATTTAATTAAAGCTATAGCTGAAAACGAAGGTTTTGAAGTCGAATTTGTTGATATGTCATTTGATTCTTTAATTCCAGCTTTATTAACCGGAAATATAGATATTGTAGTAGCTGCAATGACTATTAGCGAAGAAAGAGCTGAAGTAGTAGATTTTTCTGATCCTTATTGGACAGCTAATCAAAGTGTTGTTGTAAAGGGTGGTTCAGGTAAAAGCTTAACAGTTCTTTTTGGTAATAACTCTCTTGGAGCACAAACAGGAACAACAGGAGACTTGTGGGTTGAAGATGAACTTTTGAATACAGGCATTTTAACTGGTCAGGTTAAAAGGTATGAAAGTTTTGTACTTGCATTTACTGATTTAGAAAATGAGAATGTGGATGCTTTAGTTTTAGACGAACCTGTAGCTGAAAGATATGCTAGAGTCAGGAATGTAGATATAGTTGGATTAATTCTTACTAATGAAGAATATGGAATAGCTATCAATAAAGATAATAAAGATCTCTTATTATCCGTTAATGATGGTTTAGAATCTCTTGAGGACAATGGTAAATTGTTAGAAATCGTAGCAAAATACTTCTAATATAAAGGAAGGTAATTGTCATCGATAAACTTACTATTTTAATAGATTCATTTCCCGCGCTAATGCGCGGGTTACTTGTAACATTACAACTTACTTTTTTTTCACTTGCTTTTGGTTTAATAATTGCTTTACCTCTTTCATACGGGCAAGTTTATGGATCAAAATTTGTTAAAACATTGATTTTTATTTATGAAAAAATTTTAAGAAGCATCCCAGAAATTGTTATACTATTTTTAATTTTTTATGGATTCCCCAGAATAGGTATTAGATTTTCTCCATTTATTGCTTGCATCTTAGGATTAGGGTTAAGAACCTCTGCTTATCAATCACAGATATTTAGAGGAGCGATATTATCAGTTAAATCCAATCAAATGCATGCAGCAAGATCCCTCGGAATGACAAGGAGTAAGGCTTTTTTAAATATTATATTTCCTCAAGCATTCAGAATTGCTCTACCTTCCTGGGCTAATGAATTTACAATAGTACTTAAGGATTCTTCATTAGCCTATGCATTGGGAGTTACAGAAATGCTAAGAGAAGGTTCTTATGTTATATCGACAACTTATGAACCTCTATTAATATATTTATTTGTTGCATTAATTTATTTTGTAATTACAATTACAATTAATAAATCTCTTGGAAGAGTTGAAAAAAGTTTAATTGATAAGGGTTTTAAAATGG
>CAZGZM010000035.1:0-14021 GCA_964529955.1 uncultured Thermotogaceae bacterium | reverse complement strand
GGTGTTAGGGAGATAGAATCGATAAGTTTAGCAAGAGTTGTATAATAAAATGGCTGGGAGAGGAGGACTCGAACCTCCACTGGCGGATCCAGAGTCCGCAGTCCTACCATTAGACGATCTCCCAAAAACGATAAAATTATAAAGCAAAAGTATGGCAGTGTCAAGAGAGAGGGAGGAAATATAATTGAATATAGCAATGTTTAGCGACACATATGAACCACAGGTAAACGGAGTTGTGACAATGTTAAAAATGCTAGAGAGAGAATTAACGTCTCTTGGCCATAACGTATACGTTGTTACTGTTGATCATCCAAAAGCTGATCCAAAGGATAACGTGTACAGAACATACTCCTTAAGATTTCCGCAGGAAAAACAACATAGAATAGGTTTACCCTTCGATTATAAAGAAATAATTTCACATATGAATAAATGGAAAATAGATCTCATTCACACACATTCTCTGGTTATTCTTGGATATACCGGAAATATAATTGCAAAGCACTTTAAAATTCCAAATGTCACAACTTATCATACTTTAATGGTTGAATATGCTCATTATGTTCCCGTAATAACAGGGATAATAAGAAAATTTTTAAAATCCGAATCAAAAAACTTTTGTAATAGAAATAGAGCAGTAATCGCTCCATCCATAAAAACTAAGAATATATTGAGATCATATGGGGTAACCGTTCCTATTGAGGTTATTCCAAATGGGATAGATATAGAAAAGGTTCAGCATAAATTTACTGAAGAAGAGAAGAAAAACTTCAAACTTCGTTTTGGAATAAAGGAAAGTGACAAGGTGCTTATTTTTGTTGGTAGACTCGGACAGGAGAAGAGCATAGACGTTCTTTTCGAGAATGTTTCCAAGTTGATAAAAAATACAGAGCATAATATAAAGTTTTTGCTGGTTGGTGATGGCCCGCTTAAGGAAAAACTCATTAAAATGGCGAAGAAATTGAGAATAGAAGACAACGTGATCTTCACTGGATATCTTAATTGGCCTAAGGAGATCTCTCTTGCCTATCAGTGTAGTGATATGTTTATAATGGCTTCAAAGACAGAGACCTTCGGCCTTGTTACTCTCGAAGCAATTTGTAACGGTTTGCCTGTGGTTGCCTTCGATGATCCCTGTATTTATGGAATGGTTGAGCATGGAGTTAATGGATATCTAAATCCCGATGATAAATTACTTCATGAAAATATTCTTGAATTAATTGATAATCCTCAGAAATGTGAAAAGATGTCAGAAAAATCTCTTGAAATGTGCCGGGCCTTTACTGGAAGGCAAAATGCATTAAAAACTATTGATCTTTATGAGAGGGTTCTGAAGGATGAGATTTAGAAAGATTTCTGCTTTCTAAGAAAGCCACCAGACCACCGATAATTATATTGAGATAATAACTGAAAAGTCTCCATAATAGGAGTCCAGCTCCAACGTTAGTTCCAAAAAAAGGCGAAAAAAACAGCGTGTAACCTCCTTCTGAAGCCCCGCTTGCTCCCGGAGTTGGAATCATGGCTATAATAAGATACAAAACCGATTGAGCAGCAATCATTTCAAAGAAGTTATTATTTAATCCAAGGGATAATGCAACAAAATATGGTAATGACATTACAAGAAACATTTGAATGAATGTGAAAACGAAAGCTAGAAAATATTTATAGGGTTTCTTTATAGCTTCCTTGAGAGTAGCGTGAAACCTTTCAAGTTCGTTTATAGTTTTTTCCTGAGCCTTTTCCATATTTTTCACGATTTTTATTTTATGGAGAATTTTAAGGAAGAAGAGTATTAATTTGGAAGTTATCGTTTTATTTAAAGAAAATAGAAACAGAAAAAATAGAACGGCGCTGTTTATTAGAAAACCAAAAACTGATAATACTGCTAGATTAGACACTTTATCCTTCATGAAGGGATAAGCAAAAAACATAGCAATAACTCCAATAACTGTGATAACTATTTGATAGGTTATGAATCTAGATATGATTATAGCGGATGCCTTTGCTGCCTTGATACCTTTTCTCTGCATATAAATAATCTGAACAGGTTGCCCCCCAACTGCAAAGGGAGTAATTGCGGAAAAAAATGTTCCCAGAACGGTTATTTTGAATAGATAAAATAAAGAAAGTTTTTCTTCTTGCATATTACTTATTATTTTTACAGTCAGGGCTTCAAAAAACCATATTCCTACTGAAATTCCAAGACAGATCAATAAATATCCCATCTTTGCATTTTCAAGACTCTTAACAGCCTGATCAAAGTCCGTCAGGCTTAGGAATATGAGTAGAAATATTAAACTTACGCCAACTGCTATAAAGACGTTTCTTGCGGTTTTGTTCATCAAAAAAATCCCCTGATTAATATTATGAAAAAAGGGATCTGTCTGTCAGATCCCCACTTGGAGGCAACGAAGGGATTTGAACCCTTGAATAGAGATTTTGCAGACCTCCGCCTTAGACCCCTTGGCCACGTTGCCTTACGCTAAGGTATTGTAACACGAGAACATATTATTTTTCAACCATCAATTTTTCACTAAGAAATCAATACCTTCAAGAAATTTTTTGTATTCATCTGTCTGCGTTTCTTCGAATGTTGAATTTTCACATAAATAAGTGAAGAAATTTAACATATCTTTCAAAGTCATCCCATTAACTTTATTGCTTTGAGAAACCTTTTCTATTGTTTTGGCTGTGTTTGATATTTCTTCAACTATCTCTTGACCATTATATAGTTTCAATGAATTAACAGAAAGCGATTTTGCAATATCATCAAATATAAAGTTCCACAGTTCAACAGGTGTTCCCATTGAATACTTATTCATTAATGAACTTTCCATTTTGTCGTATGATCTGTAAAATTGAAGAGGGCCAGCTGCTTTTAATGCTTTCTTCTGCTGATCTTCTGAAAGTGAATTGAACATATTTTTAACGATTTCAGTATTTTCTATTATGTATGTGTAGTTTCCAGTAACTAAATTATGAACGTAAAGGGTATCCAGGTAGCCTTCAACAAGCATTTTTGAGGAATTTTCCGGACTGAAATCCAGAACGGAGCCGTAAATAATCCTTGGTTTGATATGAATGTATGTATCAAGCTTGAATTTTTCAACGAAGTTAATGAATAGCCCTATGTGTTCTCCGCCAATCTGAATAGCGACAACTTTTTTAAAGCCTTTGTCAACTGCCATTTTTACAGGCATATTGTAATATACTCCTCCATCCATATAATTCTGGCCACTTATTTTCTCTCTAACAAACAGAGGGAAATTACCACTAGCAGCCACATAATCTATAAGCTGTCCCTGAGGAATATCTTCTACATAGAGCATTTTTGGTTTCATTGCAGTTACATCGAAGGTTACTAATCCCATGTTAACAGGAGAGTTTCTGATTTTTTCCTCAGAAAGAGCGGCTTCAAGTGTTTTCTTGAGTGGATCAATATTAATAATACCCTGATCGATTATTTTTTTACCCAACTCTTCAATTTCTTTAAATGGAAGTTTTATAATATCTGTTAAAACTTTAATACCACTTTCGTTGAGAAGTTGCTTTATTTCTGGAGTCATATCCATTACTTCTGAATCTTTCAATGTTTTCCATAGGTCCACCGCTTTTGTTACATCGCCCTGTGCGACCGCTGCTGAATTAATTGCACCTACAGATGTACCATAAACTCCACCAAAATCATATCCAAGATCAAGCAGTGCTTTCCATGCACCAATTTCATAGGCTCCCTTAGCACCGCCGCCCGAGAGAACCAGTCCCCATTTTTCTTCAGCCGCAAAGGAAAGAATGGAAAGTAAGATAATAAGAGTTATCAAAATGCATTTCATTTTATAGAACCTCCTTAATTATTTATGGACAATGGAGCAAATTTTTTCCAGATATTCTTTGTCTATTTCATCAAAGGCATTCAAAGTGTGGCTATCTATATCGAGTTGTTCGAGAAACCTTCCATTTGATGATTTAATGGGAATGACAATTTCGGATTTAACACTATTACTGCACGATAGATAGTTATCCTGAGCTGCAACATCCTCAATTAAAAATGTCAGATTTGTTTTTGCCGATTGTCCGCATATTCCCCTACCATAAGGTATATTAACATGTTCGGTTGGTTCTCCTATATAGTAATCAAGAGTCAGTATCTGGTTTGCATTTCCCTTGTAAATACCTGTCCAGTTACAATAATCGATATACTTATCGATGTGATCGACTATTATCCTATTAATGGTATCGATTTCCTTTTTATCACCGATTTCGTTATTTATTTTCTGATAAAGAATTTCATATCTGCTTCTCTTTTCTTCAGGAGACATTCCTCTTTCTATGTTATATTTTGAAAAAGTTCTGAAATCCTTCATTGCTTCTACAACATCTTCGGGCAAATTATCAAATTTATCCCTTTCATAGTAATAAAGCATATCTATAGCGAGAACGTGTCCCTTGGAAGTTGGTATGAAAAGATATTTTTTCAGTTTGATAAAGGGCATAAAATAGACAACAAAATCTTCCTTTTTTAGTTCAAAATCGTAGCCACAGTGTCTTATGTTGTATATAATTTTATTTTTAAGAGTTCGATCGTTTTCGAGCCAGTGTATATAAACTCTGTCGTATGGTCTTCTACCTATCTCTTTTAATTTTTTCACCAGATTTTCATTTGAAAGAGAATTCTGACATTTGTATTCCTCAATTATTCTGGGATGTTTTTTTTCGTATTCTTTCCAGCCCTTATCCCATTCTTCTAGGGGATATCTGAGTATGTCAAAAAAATCCATCGAAAAATCTCTAAATATGCTTCTCAAAATTTAAACCTCCATTAACTTTCTTTCTTCAATTAAAAATACTTTATCACATATTTCAAAGGTAGTTTCATCATGGCTGGATATGATTACTGGAATGCCTGACTTTTTAATGAATAAGAAAAGTTCCAGAATATCCTTTTTATTTTGAGGATCAACACTCCCTGTAGGTTCATCGGCCAGAATAATCTCAGGGCTACCACAAAGAGACCTGGCTACGGCTGCTCTCTGCCTCTGTCCTATTGAAAGCTGACTGGGATATCTATCTTTAAGATCTAAAATATTCATTTTATCCAACACTTCTTCAATATTAAATGTACTGTTCTTTACCAGTTTTTCAACAATGGATATATTCTGGAGAATGGTCAACTCGTTTATTAAATTATAATTCTGAAAAACCAGACCAATTTTCTTTCTGGCTTCGATAATATTTTTATATGAACTGTAAATATCCATATCGTTAAGAAACACATGGCCTTTTTGAGGCTTTAAAAGACCCGACAGAATTCCCAAAAGTGTTGTCTTGCCAGAGCCCGAAGCACCTCTAATACCAGTAATTGAGAGGGAATTTATGGAAATTTCCAGATTATTAAGAACGCTGACCGCTCCGTATGAAAAATCTATGCCTTCACTTCTTAAAATACTATTCATTTTTCAGCACATCCATAGGGTCAACTTTGCTTGCCCTCCTGGCAGGAATCAAAGAAAAGAAAATTGAGATTCCCAATTCTACTAAAAGAGTTAAACCCACATCAGAAAAATGAGTCTTAACAGGCAGATATTTCATATAGAAAACGTCCGAGGGTAGAGGAATTTGTATTCTTTGAACTATAAACAGAACTATGAAACCAACAACTAATCCGGCTAAAATACCCGTTATGGATATTAAAAAGGATTGCAGTACGAATATGATAGAAGTTTGTCTGGATGTGAATCCGAGGGAAGAAAGTATGGAAATTTCCCTTCTTCTCGTTAAAACCGAAAAGAGAATGGAATTCATTATTCCAAACCCAGCGATAATAAGTACAAAAAGAGAAATTATCACTGCAAAGAATTCATTTACAGCTATTGCTGAAGTGAAGGAGCTGTTAGTTTCTGTCCAGGATATTGTATGGGCATCTATTTGTTTTATATATTCATTTGCATCCAGAGGATTCTCAAGGTAAATTGCTGTCCAGTATAAATTTTCTCCTCTGCTGAGTATAAAGCTTGAATCATATTGATACATACCGCTTTCGAATATCCCTGAAATAGTATAATTTTTCATTTCTGTCTGGATGGTGTTCTTCATTGAAAATATCTGGACGTTATCACCCTTTTTTAATTTCAATTCTTCCAGAAGCAATTGACCAATAGCAATTTCTTCTATACTTGATGGAATTTCTCCGTCTATAATGAATTCATTAAATGATTCGAGACCGGTTTCATCAGAAGATATTTTCATAATCCCTGAAAAATCACCGTTTTTTAATATAACTCCTTCATCGAAGGAAACGGTTATTATTTTTTCGGTCTCTTCAAGAGGCTCATCTAAAGGACCCTCTATGAGTATATGAGGGAAAAAAGAAGTGATACTTTGGATAAAATAGTCATTGAATCCTCTTATAACACTTAATATAACTAGTAATCCCATTGTGCCTATCAAAATTGAAATAAAGGGTATTATGAAGTGCTTTTTGTTATTTTTTGTAAAGGCAAGTGAAATTAATAGTAGAAGATTTTTAACCTTCAATTTTTAACAGTCCCAAGTAAAACTATCGCATCACTATTAATTGGATAATATTCATCCTTTGAAATAGTATCGATTAAACTGTAGTATTTTGGGAGATCTTCGAATTTATAGATCTCACTTATATGTGGTCTGTGATAAGGCTGAGAGAGATAAAAGAGATCTAAAATTTCATCCTTTTTTTCTTCGGAATTTATAAATATGTATGTTTCCTTTGCATCAATTTCATCGAGATTGTAGTAATCATCTATGGTGTAGATTTCAATATCATCATTTTTGTTGCTCCATTGTCCCTGAATTATCGAAGTAAAATTTCCTATTTTATAATAATCTGGTATATTGTTCACTATGTAAATACTGGTTTGATCTTTCTGCATTTGGGGAGATTCTTTCTGTAAATAAAGAGAGCCATCTTCATCATCTACATAATAAGGAACACTGCCGAAGGTAATTTTGTTATCTCCAAGTAGATAGCTTATTCCGATTTGTAGAATTTCATCGAATGAGATCTCTACTTCTGCATTACCCATGAAAAAATTTATTGCATGGAGAATTTTCTCATATCCACCAGAGATAATACTGCTGAATAACTGGCTAAGAACATCCTTCTGACGCTGTATTCTTCCAATGTCACCCATTCCATCGTGTCTGAAACGTACGTATTTCAAAAGATCTTCGCCTTCAAGGTAATTTATACCCATGGGAAAATAAATATGCAAATCCTGTTGAAAATCATCATAAGCCATAGGTTCATCAAGAAAAACTTTAACCGGGCCGGTTATTTCGGTAATTTTTGATACAAGACTGAAATCAGCGATGATATATCCTCTGATATCTTCTTGATAGTAATCTTCAATGAAGGATATCAGGGCATCAGTTCCATAAAGATTGTTAATAGAATTTATTTTATGGTACTCTCCATCATATGTAATGATCGCATCTCTTGGTATGTTGTTTACAGCTATATTTCCTTCTTCGTCTATTTTTGCTTTCAGTATAAAGTCCGTTCTCCCCCCCGTTGATTCCTTTCCTCCTGTATCTATACCTAAAATAAGATATGAGCCACTAACGGGCTCAGTAGAAAAGTTATTCATAAAATCATCGACAGATAGATAAAAAACATAAAATAAACCTAAAACAGAAATGATGGAAAAGGTTGTAAAAAGAAAAATTAATAGAGTCTTAGAATTTTTACTTCTGTAACTCTTCTTTGGCTTTTTCAATTGAATCCTCTTGTATGAAATAAACTAATTTTGGATCTCCGTTTTGTTCTGTATATATTTCAACTGGATATTCGGTTAGTCCCTCTAAAAGAACTTCATTAATTCTTGAATTTGACATTTTGCTTATGAAATTTGCTAAAGCGCCTGTGTCTAAATTTGTGCTGCTAGAAAAATCAAAGGAGTCAAGATAGCTGTTAATTTTAAAATAATCGAAGAAACCGAAACCTCTGCCTGCCAAAGAATCGATTAAAGTTGAAAAGGATTCAGATTCATTTCCAAGTTTCGATGAGAGATCCTTTAATATTTCTTCGTTCATTTCAGCAAAATATATTTCGTCAGTGTTGATATCAAACCAGGCGTTTAAAGTTGTTAATGTTTGAGCGATATTATCGAGATAAATGATATCATCTTCGCCATTAACAGAGCTGTTAGGCGGTATAGATATTTCGGTGATCTTTCCGTTACTCCTGACTCTAAGTAGAATAAATTCCGTTTCATCACCATCATTTACCTTTATGAGATAATCAACTTTTTCTGCTTTCATTGCTGAACTATTATCTACATTTCCCATTACAGAAAAAATCCATATTACTCCAGCTATTATTATTGCTGCAATAACAACGACTATAATTAACCATTTTTTGCTTTTTTTCTCTTTATTTACAGGTGCTTCCTGGTGGTCAGCAGGTTTTAAAGGCATCATTAATCCCCCCTAAATTGAATTCCATACCTCAACAGCTTCCGGTATTAGTGGTCTTTCCTTTTTCAAAGCCCATTCCATTTTAGATTTTATCACTTTTAAATAAACTTTTTCCAGATCTTCAAATGCTTCTTTTCTAAAAATAGAGGCTTCCTTATGTTTTCTACCAATTTCACAAAAATCAGAAATTACTATTATTTTTCCAACGATATCCTGATTGATATGACCCGATACATGCCAGTATATAGCGTTGTAACTGGATTGTGAAACACTGAATTTATTCTTCAAAAACATTGCAGAAATCTTTCCATGCAAAAGAATGGGTCTTTTTATTTCAATTTTGGTTGGAGTATATCCGTATAATTCGCAGTATCTTAAATATTCCTCATCACTGATTCCCCTCATAAGATCATGACCGTATGCTGCTATGGAAGTATCTTCAATAGCAGCATTATACTTCTCAGCTAAAACTAAAGAAAGATTATAAACATTTTCAATATGAGAGAATCTTTTGGATGAATTATATTCTTGAGCTAATTCCTTAATTTTTAAAATTTTATCATTTTGTTCTATACTGTATTTCAACTTTTCTTGTAGTACCCTCACTCAAACCCAATGAAATAGAAAATATATTTGGATTACTTAATTCAAAGTTATTAATTATTCTACCATCTATTTTTACCTGAATTTCATAAGCGTTTCCAATTTGATCTTCAATTGTAACCACAGCTGATTCCTCTGAGAAATTAGAGATAGAATAGATATTAGTATAGACCTTATCCTGTATGTAAGATTCCTTTTTTCCCTTTATTTCAAGAGATGATGCGATTTTCTTTAGAACGGTTTCTTCCTGTCCCTGAGGTATTGTTTGAATATAAGTGCTGCCCATTAGGAAACCGTCTTCGTATACTTCAACAGATCCTGCGGGTAAATCAAAGGAAAGAGTCCCTATTCTTAGATCGATATCAACTCCCTGAAAATAATCTGTAGACCAACCGGGTCTGAAAACATATTGTTTTCCGCTCTGGATAGCCTTAGAAATAAAGGAAACGGAGTTGTATTTTTCGGTTAGGGGAACATCTATTTCGTAACTCCAGAGATTAGATGACTGATAACTCTGATCTGAAGCATATCCTTCAGCATAATCCATCATGACATTTTTTTGGAGAGCCTGAACATTTCTTCCCAGCTCAGCGTTTACAATTTGAACTTCGTTTTCAGATAATTCGTAGTCTGAAAATATTAAGAAGCTTCCGTCCAAGTGAGACGATTTGTCTTCGAGATTTATAACATATTTTGCCGACCAGCCAGCAGAGGATAATTTTAATGAGTAAATAATTTCTTCATCTAAATAACTTAGAAAATCTGCTTTTAACTTATCATATGGAGAATAGGAAGAATTTAAAAATATTATTTTTCCCGAAACAGAAAAATGTATATTACCCTTTGAATCTCTAAGAACTGGACCCTTTGCATCTAAAATTGTGAAATATTCTTCCAGGCCGTTTTCATATCTTACTAGAACCAGTTTTCCTTCATATTTTTGCAGAAGAGAAGAATACGAATCCCCCTTTTCTATTGAAACGACAGTCTTTTCAGGAAGTCCTATAAAGGAAAAACCAGAAAGATCTGATGAAACTCCTTCAGGAATCTCCATAGTGAATCCCGATCCCCTGACTTCCTTTGAATCAACAAGATATCCAAAGTTTGGATAAATATAAACCTTCCCTGATAAAGCAATAACCGATAAAATTAAAATTATTAATATGAAAAATTTTTTCATAAATATACCTCCTTACCATTTTTCTGAAATAATATCGCAAACATCAAGATTAAAAAAAGAAAACCTTTTTTCTATCGAGGATAAAATGGAATCCATTTCTCCTGTAGAATTTGTGATAAGAGCAAGAGAGATTTCCATCCAATACTTCGAATCCTGTTTTCCAGTTTCAACAATTGATGCATTGAATTTGTTATTTAGATCACTGAGGATTTTTCTCAAGATCATTCTCTTTTCCTTCAATGAGTTGATACCGGATAATTTTATTGAATAAGTATTAATACAACAGTGCATTCATCTCTCCCCTTATTTTTAAGACAGAGTTTTTGAAATTTCAGTTCTCAGAGCATATGTTTTTCTCAATAAGTAATATAGATTATTGTTTAAGTATGATTAAATATAAGCATTTATAAAAAATTTTGTTAAAATATTAATACATTTAATTTGGAGGTGATTTCGTGGAGAAAAAAAAGATATTTTTTACATTTAAAATCCCCGAAGAGGCTGAGTTTTTATTGAAGGATCACCATTTAATTGTGAATGAGGAGGATAGATTTTTAACTAAAGGCGAAATAATTGATGGGGCAAAGGGTGCACATGCTATTGTTTGCCTTTTATCAGATTTAATTGATAAGGAAATCATAGATAGTTTACCTGATCTAAAGGTTATTGCTAATTATGCAGTTGGATATAATAATATTGATTTATCAGCTGCAAAAAAAAGAGGGATTTTTGTAACTAATACACCTGATGTATTAACTGATGCAACTGCAGATATAACGATCGCATTGTTACTAGCTGTTTCCAGGAGAATAATTGAAGGAGATAGATTTGTCAGAAGAGGTGATTTTGTAGGTTGGAAACCTCTGTTACTGATAGGACCCGCCATTTCTGAGAAGACTCTTGGAATCATTGGACTTGGAAGAATTGGTAAAGCTGTATCAAAACGTGCCCAGGCTTTTGGAATGAAGGTTATTTACTTTAACAGGATGCCTTTAAATAAAGCAGAAGAAGAGGAATTAAATGTTGAATACTCCAGTTTAGAAAAGTTACTCAAGGAATCAGATGTAATAAGTTTGCACTGTCCATTAAATGAAGAATCTAGGCATCTATTAAATGAAAGAAGATTAAAAACATTGAAGAAGAACTGTATTTTAATTAACACTTCAAGAGGAGCAGTTGTAGACGAAAAGGCTCTAATTTACCTATTAAAGAACAATAAGATTTTTGGGGCAGGGTTTGACGTATACGAAGGAGAACCCGAAGTTCCAGAAGAACTCAAAGAACTCGAAAATGTTGTATTGCTTCCACATGTAGGTTCAGCAAACGATGAAACAAGAAAACAAATGGCTATTATGGTTGGAAAAAATGTAGAAGCAGCACTTAAGGGAAAGGTTCCACCCAATAATGTTTACTAGATATCTTTAAACATTTTTTTGAATTCACTGGAGTATTCAGAATTTTCGTAGTAATCAGAATTATTGATTATAAATTTAAAAAAATCTATTAAATTATTATAATAGACTCTTTTGTTTAATATGACAAAGGAGTTTTCCTTATTTGAGGCTACTTTTTTGTCACTCGAAGAAATCTCAGTCATCAAATCCAATCTAGTATAGGGAGAGAGTTTCTCTATTTCCAGGTATTGAGCCACTTTTTCAATAATATCATTGAGTACTTCCGTGGGAGAACTCTTAAATGATATTCTTTCGAAAAATGGAAGAAGAATCCTATAGTAATTATATTCGATTGAAACATTCCAGTTATATTCTAGATTTAAAAGGGAGAAAGCACTTTCTAAATCACCGATTGGCATATCAAGTAATAATTTTTTCAAATATTCGTAGGATTCATTTATTATAAAATATTCCTTTCCTGTTAAATTATCAAGGACTCTCTGAGTATCGAGATAACCAAGTTTAATATAGTTATAATAAACATCAGGCTCAAAATCCAGAAATCCTCCAAGTTCCATAGAAGGAGAAACCTGAATGTGATTGATATCTTTATCAAAGTAAGCTTTTATATTTGCAATTATATCTCTTGGAACTTGTAAACTCATGACAACGGATAATATATTTTTACTTCCTCTGTCAATTGCCATAGAAACTGGTACATTTGAATAAAATCCACCATCTATGTATTTTTCTTCTTCTATTACATATCTTTCAAATCCGGGAAAATTAGAACTTGCAAGGATGTAATCTAATAATTTTCCTTCTGGTATTTCTTCTATGAAAAGTTCCTGTCCCTTAAAATTTGAATAATTAACAGTAACAAGTCCAAAATCAACCGTTGAGTTTCTTATTGCTTCTTCGTCTATGGAATTATATACAAACTCTACCATTGGTTGGATTTTGATTCCATTTTCAAGAATTAATTTCCAGACAAGAGAGAAATAATCGCTTATTGTTTCAAAGGTCATATCGGTTTTTAAAATATTTAAAATTTTCGAATCAACTTCCATGAGTCTATTTGTATCTATTTGCATCCAGAGATTCTTTGCAGATTCATAATCACCCATAGCAACAGCAGCTCCATTTATTGCTCCGACTGAGGTGCCATAAACACCATCTATGTTGTAGCCGTTATCAATTAGGGCTTTCCATACACCAAGCTGGTAAACACCCCTGGCTCCTCCACCAGATAGCACAAGAGTTATATCCATGGAAAAGAACATATTTGAAAATAAAAATAAGAAAACTATTATGAATAAATATTTTTTCATATTATCTCCCTATATTTAAGACAAAAAAACAAAAAATAGTGTTCAATAAAATTTAAAAAAACCTGGATATAAATAAGATTAAGATCTTCAATTATTGATCAAGATGGATAAAATCGTATGTTAGAATTAAATAAATCCAATATAGAGGTGATATTTTGAGAGATAAACTTATTAAGTGGCACTATGAAAAAACCGCTGAAAAATTAATAGAAAATCTAAAAAAGAGAGGCTTGAATGGATACTATGTAAATTCAAAGGATGAAGTTAATGAGCTAATTAAAACTATAATCCCAGAAAATAGTACTGTGGGGTGGGGTGGTTCATTAACCATGCATGCGTGTAAAACCATTCGATTTTTGAAGGAAAATAATTACAAATGTCTTGACAGGGCGCAGGCGGAAACAATTGAAGAGAGAGAAAGTATATTGAGAGAACATTTTTCTGCAGATGCTTATTTTTGTGGAATAAATGCAATAACTATGGATGGTGAAATAGTACAGCTTGATGGAAATGGCAACAGAGTTGCTGCAATGATTTTTGGGCCTAAAAAGGTTGTATTATTGGTTGGAATGAATAAAGTTGTTGATGATTTTGAAGCTGCTTTAAAAAGAATCAAGAAAATCTCTCCCATGAATGCAAAACGACTAAATCTGAATACTCCTTGTGCTGAAACTGGATATTGTATAGATTGCAAATCAGACAGAAGAATTTGTGAATCATATGGAATAATTACAGATTCATCCAGAAGAAAGGATCGGTTTCACGTTATTCTAATAGGAGAAGAACTAGGATTGTGAAATCCTTTCAGATTATAATTTCAGGACGGGTTCAGGGCGTAGGATATCGTTACTATGCCCAAAGAGCTGCAGAAAGAATTGGAATTAATGGATATGTAGAAAATTTACTTAATGGAAAAGTCAAATTAGTAATAACCTGTGACATATGGAAGCGAGATTTGTTTTTAAATGAATTAAACAGGGGTCCGTTGTTTGCGAGAGTAGATGAAATAAAGTGTAATGAAGTAAAGTCGAAAAAATTCTCAGGGTTTTCCATTAAATAACG
>CAZGZM010000034.1:0-14081 GCA_964529955.1 uncultured Thermotogaceae bacterium | reverse complement strand
AATAGAAAATCTTGAAAGAGTCGAACTGCCTCCTGAGTACTATTATATGCATCCAAGAGAAATAGGAGGAGGAGAAAAGCAGCTTGTTGCTATAGCCAGAGCACTTGGTTCAAATCCCTCGTTTATTGTATTGGACGAGCCAACTTCTGCCCTGGATGTTTCGGTTCAGGCAAAAATAATAGCAACATTAAAAAAAATTCAAAGGGATATGAATCTTTCTTATCTCTTTATAACACATGATTTGAGTCTTATGAGAAATATTGCAGATAGGGTAGCGATAATGTATCTTGGAAAAATTGTTGAGATTGGTCCAGTGGAAATCCTTTTCAAAAACCCGGATCATCCATATACTCAAATGCTAATATCTTCAATTCCAGTGGTAACTTCTGAAGAAGATAAAATTAAACCAAAGCAAATAGATTCAAGAGGAGAAATACCCAGTCCGGTAGATATTCCACCTGGATGTGGTTTTCAGACAAGATGTCCCTTTGTAATGGAAAGATGTAAAAAAGAAGACCCAAAAATGATTGAGGTTTTAGATAATCATCAGGTGAAATGTTTTCTTCTTGAAAAGAAATAAGGACCGCTTAAGGCGGTTCTTTTTTTTATATGATTAAAATATGTTTTTATGTATAATTTAACAAAGAAAAAGAAACGGTTTATATTTTCGATTATTAAAAAGGGGAGAAAAAATATGACTAATATATATATAAAGGATTTTTTGTCCGATCTTTCTTCTGAAGAAAGAATTGTTAATATAAATATAGAACCCAAAACAGTGTATATAGAGGTTGGGAGAGAGAATAATTTTCTAAACTTTGATTTTTCTGTTGAAAATTTATCTGAGGAATCCCTCATTCTTAAATTCATAAAAGTAGCTGTATATAATGATGAAGATAAATTAGTAACTTACAGATATTTGAATCATAATGGAGTAGGTGTTTCTGGAATTCAATCTCTTGGTAATTACACATTTTCTCCAGGCACGAAAACTGATCTTTACAATCCCTTTTACCTTTTTTCAAAGGAGCTCTCCATAAATTATTTGAGATATATGTTCACCTTTTATGATAAGAAAAACAAAAGGGAATATTATTATGGGAATATATATGTGAAGCCAGTTTATTATAAACAAATAACAAAATTCTCCCTTCCCTTGAAGGGATTAATGACAATTATGGATGGGCACGATTATTATTCTCATCACAGAAGATTTTCAATGAATTTAGTACGGGAAGTTACAAAAAATCAGTTTTATTCCAATTTCAGCAGATATGGGCTGGATTTTGTTCTAATTGGGAATGACGGAAATTTGAGAAAAATGAGTGTCGAAGAGGATGATAAAAATTATGATTTTCATTTCACCGATATAAAAAAATTCTATACCCATGAAATCGATGTTTATGCTCCAGCAGAGGGAATTGTATATGAAATTGAAAACGATCTTGAAGATTTATACAATGAAAATTTCAATTTGGATTCAGCTGTGAAAAGAGAAAAAATGAAGGAAATAGCAGGGAATTATGTGATTATTAAACATAACGAAAGTGAATACAGTCATCTTTTTCATTTGCTAAAGGGAAGCGTTTGCGTGAAGCCAGGTGAAAGAATTGAAAGAGGACAAAAAATTGGAAAGGTTGGATTTTCAGGTGCGTCGACAGTTTACTCTCACCTTCATTTTGGACTCATGGACGGACCTGATTTTTTAAGAGATAATTCATTACCCTTTAAATTTTCTGATGTTACTTTGATTATAAACGGAGAGGAAAAATACTTTTCATCAACCATATTAGATACTGCTGATTTTATTATAAATGAATAATATCAGATCGTGACTTTGTTTCCTCCGTTGTTTTTAGATTTGTAGAGGTTTTCATCCGCTTCTTTAAGCTGTTTTAGAGGTGTAGCATCTTCTTTTTTGTACTCAGCAATACCTGCACTCAAAGTAATAATCATACTTTTGCTTTTGATATTTGGAATGTTAAGTTTTTTGATTTCGGTAATTATTCTTTGAGCGATCGCCTTTGAAGAAATCTTGTCTGCATTGTTGAAAATAATTGCAAATTCATCTCCCCCATATCTGTAAGCTCTGTCAACATCTCGTATCTTTTCAGTAATTATCTGAGCCACTTTTATTAGAATTTCATCTCCTTCAGTATGTCCATAAGTATCGTTGTAGGATTTGAACCCATCAATATCGGCCATCAAAACAGAAAAGTGACCCATTCCCTCTTTGGCGTCTTTAAAAACACTTTTCAAATCTCTATCGAAGGATCTTCTGTTGAAAATACCAGTCAATCCATCAAGCAAACTTAATTTTCTCAATGATGAGTTAGCTTCTTCCAGCGCTTTGGTTCTTTTTTCAACGATTCTTTCGAGGTTTTCGTTCACTTCGTTGATACTCTTTGCCATAGAAATAAAACTTTTAGCAAACATACCTATTTCGTTTTTTGTTTTAACTGGCAGTGGAATCTTTTCCTCAGCTATTTTCTTATATTCTCCTTTACTAATGTAGCTAACCGCTTCACTAAGTTGATTTATAGGCTTTGCGGCTTGTATTTTCATTGTTAAATAAGTAATCAAAAGAATGACAGTTAAAAATATTAAACCGATTATGATAATAGTTATAGAGAACATATTGGCGTGATCGCTGATGATTTTCTTTGGATAAACTGTTATAAGCCACCATCCAGGTTCGGATATTTCCCCAACAGCTAGATAAGTATTATCTTTTTTGTTTTCAAAAATTTGCACAGAACCTGAGTTATCAATATTTTTATGAATAATTTTGTAAGAATCTATGACGGATGGAATGTTTATTGAATCTAGAGATAACAATCCAACCCATTTTTGTTCTTCCTTTGGGTCAGCTGGGTGCGCTACCAGATAGCCGTCTTTACCAATAATAAAATTGTATGTTCCCTTTGGTTCATTTACAATTAATCTTTCTATCAAGTCAGTAAGATATACATCATGACTTGGATTAATAAGATGTTTACCATCATGATCTACAGGAACTTCGTAAGTAATCATCCAATAATTAGCTGTTTCATCATAATACAAAGCGGTCCACACAGGTTCCCTTTCAGGATTATTTTTTTGTAGAGTTGCTGCTATTACTCCAAGTTCATTCATTTTTAAATCAGCTCTTGCTTCCAATCCCCAGGGTTCTTCTGGCCAGAAAAGGGTAATTCCATTTTCAGGAAAAGAGGTGTGAACATTTGCAAAGCGGTTCACTAATGCAGGACCCACCTGAGATAAAAGCTTATAAGCTAAAACCAATCTTCTTTGAAAATCGGAATCATCAACAGGTTGATTGTTACCAATGAAACTTGACATACCGTATCTAAAGGCTCCGTTTGAATCGAACACGCCATCGAAGTATTCCCTTTTCATTCTCGTAGCGCCTTCTTCATCTACAAAATAATATTTCCAGAATTCTTCTTCTGTAACTTTTACATCTGATAAGTATAGTTTTAAATATTCTTCTTTAAATGCCTGAAGGTTGTCCCTAGCTAGATCAAATATTTCATTTCCGTATAGAACTTTATCTGAGATAGAACTTTTTAAATCTTCAAGAGTTTCTTCCTTAGTAATATTAAAAACAATAAAATAGGTTGATATAGCGGCAATAGCAATGATTATAATTGAAACCATAAGTATCCTCAATAATATTCCTCTAATTAATAAACTGCTTCTATTCGAATTTTTCTTCATTGGATTTCCTCCCCAGAGATGCAAAAAAAAACAAAAACGAACAGGCAAATTATAACATTTATCAATAAGTTGTTTGTTTGAAAAAGATTCTGTTTCAATTAATTACTGAGAGAGGTTAACTGATTAATAAAAATATTTACAATTCGATTTTTGATTACTATGAAAATGTTTACATTTGGAGTATATAATCTCAAAGATATATTGAATAACTCCATTAATACTTTGGTGACTGGAAAAATTATTATATAAAATATACTGGAGGCTAGTTTATCACAATATCAAATTTGAAAAAAAATGTTAAAAAACTGTCGCTTGAAAATCGAACTTTATTCTATATGTGCATACTTGCTTTTTTTCTGTCAATAGCTAGTATTATTGAGAATATTATTATCGATTTTCCATTTGATGGAAATTATAAATGGTTCTTGTTATTAGGCCTTTCAGTTATTTTAATGTATTTCATATACAGAAATAAATATATAAAATATATAAAATTGCTTGCGTTTTGTGTGCTGATTTTTCTTGTATTACCTTTAGGAGCATTATCTGGAGGAGTTTTCAACAATTTAGCAATTCCATATTCCTGTTTAATACTTATAAGTGTAGCATATTTTTTTACAGGAATTTTAAGAATATTTCTAATAATTGGAGATCTTGTTTTAACCGTTGGGGCATTTGTTCTGGTTGTTTATTATCCAGAATTTTATTTGCAACCCGAAAAGAATATCCTTCAAATTGATCTTCTTATCCAGATTCCAATAATATTGATAACAGTTGCAATTATGATTTCTACCTTTTCTAAAGCATATAGCAATGAAAGGAAGAAAATGAAAAAATTTGCCGAAATAATTGAAAAGAAGAACAGGGAACTTGAAAAATTATCCAATACAGATATGCTCACCGGCTTGCCAAACAGACGATATATATTCAATCATTTAAAGGATTATATTTCAAAAAATGATGAGAAAATCGTTGTTGGGATGATTGATGTCGATGATTTTAAAATTGTGAATGACAGTTATGGTCATGATATAGGAGATGAAGTATTAAAAAGAGTTGGTAAAAGAATATTTCAGATTATAGATAATCATGGAGTGATTGGAAGATATGGTGGTGATGAGTTCATAACAATTCTTCATTTTAATAAACTGAAAGATGTATATGAAATAATCGAAAAACTAAAAGATTTTAAAATAGAATACTTAGAAAATAAGCAATCAGTATATATAAGTAGTGGATTCTGTCTTTTTAATAAAAACAAACAATTCGATGAAGCAATTGCCTGCGCTGATAAGCTTCTTTATCATGTTAAAAGTCACGGAAAAAACAATTCGCTGATATCTTTAGATAATTAAATATCGAAGTATATAAATCCTTTGAATTTTTATAGGATGTATAATTTTATGAAAGAGAGGTGTTTGTGTGAAAAAATTTTTGCTTCTTTTGATATTAATAGTTGTACCACTCTCCATTTTTGGAGCTTTCCTCAATTCTTCAATGGATGGGAGTATAAGCTTTAACTGGTTTACAGACGAAGAAGCAGATTCTCTAGGGATTTTATACGATGAAAACTGGAATGTTATTCAAAGAGAATATATTGATAAGAAATCAAACTTTCATAAAATCTTCTTCAGCGAATTGAATCCAAAAAAATTCTACAGATATAGAGTACAGAGTTTTAAAAAAGATAATTTAGTTTATGATTATGATGCCGCCTTTATACTTAAACTTGAGGATAGGGAACCCTTTAATTTTGTTGTCTATGGTGATAATCGAGGTGGATTTGAAACACATAAGCTTCTTTGCAATATGATAAAAAATTATGAACCAGAATTAATAGTAAATTCTGGAGATCTGGTTTATAACGATCTGTTTTTAGGAGACTGGGAAGAATTTTTCAAAGCAATTGATGACACCGGAAATTCTCTTTATTATGCAGCTATCGGAAACCACGAGAAAATAGCCGGGAATTTTTCTAGATTCTTTCAATTTCCTGGTAACGAGAGTTATTATTCCTTCAGGCAATCAGGAGTGTTCTTTATTGTACTAAATTCAAATGATGAGTTCCATATTTATTCTAATCAATATAAATGGCTTGAAAAGCAATTAAATTCAGAGGAAAGACTTAAAAGTGAATTTACTGTGATTGTTATTCATCACCCACCTTATAGTTATGGAGACCATGGGGATAGTTTTTTCTTAAAGTTGATACTAGTTCCCTTGTTTGAAGAAAAGGGAGTAGATTTAGTCGTTTCTGGACACGATCATAATTATCAGAGAATAGAAGTTAATGATATTACATACATCGTTTCTGGAGGAGCTGGAGCTCCTCTTTATGGAATTGAGTTTGATGAGGGAGAATATCTTATTAAGGGTATAAAGGAAAACCATTTCATTTTATTCAAATATTTTCCTGGGGAAATGAAAATAGAATGTATTTTAAAAAATGGAGAAGTCTTTGACTCCACAATCATAAAGAAATAAAAAAGCCCCCTTTAGGGACTTTTTTATATTTTTGAGAATAGAAAATCTATTGAACAGTTACATCAATAGTTACAACTTTACTGTAAGTCTTAGAACCTACAGTTGCTGTTGCTGAAACTGTTATAATACCTGTTCCTGCGTTAACAGGTATCACGCTATAATCATCTTCCATTGGATTAATGGAAAGTAATTCCTGTAGTTGAACACAGTTTGAACTGCAGTTGGCTACTGAGAAAAGACTTATTGATGATTCAAAGGGTACATTTACAGTTATGCTTCCGTCCTGACCTCCGTTGTTCAGAACCATTGGATTAGGCGAATAAGCAATACTAATTTCGAATTCTGTTACATTTACAATTATTGTTTTTTCAACTGGTTGATGACCAGATGCGGATGCTTTTACCTTTATAGTAGCTGTTCCTGATGCTAAAGCAGTTACTTCCCCAGTACTGGAATCAACACTGGCAACAGTAGGATTATCGCTTGTGAATTCTACAGTAGCATCTTCAGGTAATGTGAAAACATCAATAGTTTGAGTGTCGTGTTCGCTGAGTTCAATAGGTGACGCTGTTGTAATTGAAAGTTGTACCTTTGGTTGAGGACCAGGACAACCGACTAAAAAAATTATAGCTACCAGACCAATAAAAAATAAAACAAAACCTTTTTTCATAGTTCACCTCCAAAATTATTTAACCTTATTTTACATTATATTACAAATATAGATAAATAAAAAATTAATAATCACTCAAAGGAGGGACCTGATTCAAAAGAAGCCAGTATAAGCCAAGTTGATGAACCGCTTCGAGAAATTCATCAAATTTTACAGGTTTTTGAATATAACTGTTGCATCCTAAGTCATAACTATTAATCAAATCGCTTTCATCCTTTGAAGAAGTGAGTACAACAACAGGAAGTCTTTTTGTTCTAGTAGTTTCCCTGATTCTCTTCAATATTTCCAGTCCTTCTATTTTTGGAAGTTTAAGATCTAACAAAACAAGTTGTGGAAGTTCGTTTTTTTCTTCACTAAAAAGAAAGTCCATGGCTTCTTCTCCATCTCCAATTACTTTAATTTCGTTTACGATGCCGTTTTTTTTAAAGGCTCTAATTGTCAACATTTGATCATCCTTATTATCTTCAATTAATAAAATTTTTCTTTTATCATCCATCTAATCACCTCTTTCAAAGTTAAAAAAGATCTTTGTTCCTTCTTTTTTTATTCCTTCAATAGTAAGTTTACCCTTGTGTTTGTGAATTATCCTTTGAACAAGGGCAAGACCGATTCCCGTACCTTCGAAATCATCTTCTTTATGGAGTCTGTAGAATGGTTTAAATATTTTTTCAGCATACTTTTGATCGAAACCAACTCCATTATCTTCAATACAGAAAGTTTTTCCCTCACCTGTAGAAAAGATTTTTATTTCTCCCATCGATTTTTTGGATGTAAACTTCCAGGCGTTTCCTAACATATTTTCCAAAGCTATTGTTATAAGATTTTTATCTCCAATTGTAATCATATTTTCTTCTATATCTACCTTTAGCTTTCTATCAGGAGATTCTTCCAAAAATCTAGAGAATATTTCTTTAGCTAATTCAGTCAAATTTACTTCATCCTTCACTATGTCCTTTTTTGAAAGTCTTGAGAGAGCGAGAAGATCATTAATCAGTATTTCCATTCTTTCGGTAGCTTTCATTATTCTTGAAAAATAATACTTGCTTTCTTCATCCATTTGCTCATAATTATCTTCCATTATTATCTTACTGAATCCCTCAATTGACCTCAAAGGAGCTCTCAAATCATGAGAAGCTGAGTATGTAAATGATTCCAGCTCATTATTTACTTCCATGAGTTCTCTGGTTCTTTTCTGAACCATTATTTCAAGTTCAATATTCATTTCTTTTATTTTAATTTCTGCTTTTTTTCTTTTTGTTATGTCTAAATGTGTGCCATACGCTCTCAGGGGGTTTCCTTCATTATCTCTTTTGGTAACCTTTCCTTTATCAAGAACCCATATCCAATTATTGTTTTTGGTTTTTAATCTGTGTTCAACTTCATATCGATCAATTTTTCCATTCAAATGATCATTTAAAACGCTATAAACAAGATCTTTATCTTCAGGATGAATAAATTTATCCCATGTTTCAACTTTCTGTTCAATTTCAGAAAGATCATATCCAAGCATTTCTGCCCATCTTTCATTAAACTCAACCTCTCCAGTTTCGATATTCCAAAACCAAGTACCTAACTCACCTCCTTCAATAGCAAGAGATAGCTTTTCATCACTTTCCATTAAATTTTCTTGATTTTTTGCCATTTTTAAATAGAAGCGATATACAACTATTGAGTAAATTATACAAACTGCAAAGAATGTAAATCTTGTATAAATTTCATGGACTGAAGGGTTAGTTATCATTGATTCCATTAAATTTTCGTATCTTTCAAAGATCATATGCTGAAGAAAATCTCTGAAAAAATAAAAATCAATTATTGCATCAATAATCCAAAAACCAATACCGAAAAGAATTCCAATACCAAAGATTAATATTGTATACTTTCTTTTTGTTTTTTTATCTAAAATGACTTCAGAATTATTCATCACCTTCAATCTCCTCATATGCATTTTCTGCAATACCTAAAATTGCTTCAGGAGGCTCATAACCAATCCTTCTAGCTGTTTCCATGTTAATATCTATCATATGTTCATACTCAAAGACTTGGTTTATATTACCTGGGATTTCTCCATGAAGAATTTTTGTAAATACCTTTGATATCCAGTTGCTAAATTTATTAAAATTCATCCCTCCCATACTTATTAAAACGCCTCTTTTCACTCCCTGTGAGCCTTCCAAATATAATGTTGGGATTTTATTATCGAACATAGGTTTTAGTATTTCGGGCATGAATAAAAAATTTTCTCCTCTATGAACCCCAATCCATAATGCATCAATATTTGGAGCTAATTTCTCATAGCATTTTGAGATTTCATTTTTACATTCTTCATCAGTTAATCCAATATCATCTGCATAACATTCAACAAGTTCAAATCCATATTCTTTTGCAGCATCATTTAATATTGAAATATTTGAATAAACATCAGCGTCTTTATTATTCTCATAGGCTACTCCAAGTTTTTCAAATTTGAAAAGGTCATAAAAAAATTCAATTGCCTTTTTAAATCTATTTGGATCAATAACAGCAAATATATTAGATATTCCAGAATACTTTTCTCCCTTTACTATTCCTGCTTCTAAAGGATCTGAAGAAGACATAACAATTGTTGGAATTTGATTATTTTCAATAACTAAATCTTGACCAGCCCATGTCCCCATAGCAATCATTAAATCAATTTGTATGGAGTCCTTTTTTTCTAAAAAATCATTAAGAAAATTACTTCTCTCATTTTCTTCCCAATTAATGGACCAGAATGCATCCCTTGGAAATTCAAGATAATTACTTTTGACATTTTCTGAAAGGAAATTCCAAATAGCTTCTTCGCTCGTTGAATCATAAAAGTGAGTCAGATCGATCTTTTCAATCCAACCATCCTCAATCAGCCCATTTATAAAAGCGATAATGTGAAAAAAATAATCAACGTATTGGCCGCCTTCATAATATCCTATAACCCATTTACTTCCATCTGCTTTTTTTATTGGAGAAAGTTCATATTTATCAGAATTAATAACAAATACAGAAATTAAAATAGCTGTCACAATAAGCACGAGCAAAATTAAAATTGATAGTATATTTTTTTTTAAAATTCTTTT
Organism: uncultured Thermotogaceae bacterium; assembly: GCA_964529955.1. Lineage (GTDB taxonomy): Bacteria > Thermotogota > Thermotogae > Petrotogales > Kosmotogaceae > JASGMR01. The sequence continues at coordinate 4,118 of CAZGZM010000034.1, read as the reverse complement.
TGTTTTATTATTCATCCATTAATCCTTCAATTTCATAATAGAATTCGTCTGTTGCACTCTTGATTCCGTCAGGAGGCTCAAATCCAATAATTTCAGCCGTTTTCATATTTATACTTAATTTGGGAGGATGTTTATATACTTGATTCAAATCTCTAGGTTTTTGACCGTTAAAAATCTGAGCGGTTATTCCTGCTATCCAGTTTCCATAATCAGTGAAATCTTTGTTGCTTGTACTTATTAGAACACCTCTTTCCACTCCCGTTGTTCCTTCTGGATACCAGGTTGGAATTTTATTATCCAGGTATGGAAATAGGATTTCAGGCATAAATTTCGAATTTTCCCCTCGATGTACTCCAATCCAGGCTGCATCAATTTGTTTAGAGAGCTTTTCATAGCATTTAAGTATCTCTTGCTTTGCTTCTTCTTCAGATAACCCTTCGTCTTTAGCGTAACATTTGATTATTTCAAATCCTCTCTTTTTTGCCACTTCTTCAATGGCACTTAAATTGATATAAATTCTTCCTTCTTCAGTATCCTCATATGCTATTCCTAACCTATCGAATTTAAAAATGTCATGAAATAACTCGATTTGTTCCTTGAATCTGTCTGGGTTACACCTTGCAAAAACGTTATCATATCCAGAATCTTCAACACTTTTGATAATTCCAGCTTCAACAGGGTCGGATGATGACATAACAATAACTGGAACATCGGAAGCTTCTATAGCTATATCCTGACCTGCTCTCGTACCAAGAGCAAGTATCAGATCGATTTCATCCTCACTTAATCTTTCTAAACAATTTAGCTTAACAGATTCCCTTATTGCATCATCCCAGTTACCTGTCCAGAAGGCATCCTTTACAAACTTAACATATTCACTGTTTGCATTTTCTGAAAGATAATCCCATATAACATGTGCATTTTCGAGATTTTCAAATTCAGGTATTTCAATTTCATCAATCCAACCAAGATTTATTAGACCATTAACAAATGCTTTAAAGTGTTTAACATAATTAAAATATGGACCGCCTTCGTAGTAGCCAATTTTCCATTTTTCTCCATTATTTTTTACAGGAGCAGATTTATGATTAGTAGTATTATTATAAACATAAACAGATAAAATAATTACAACAACAGCCAATGTTATTGCAAGTATAATTTTTAAGGAATTTTTCACCAGAGCCCCTCCCCTTTAGGAAAATTTATTTGAATTGAAAATTATCAATAATTTTGAAAAAGGCTTCAGTTACTGCTTTATCATAAAGAATTCCGGAGTTTATTTTAATCTCTTCCTTTGCTTTTTTCATACCCAGTGCGGGTCTGTAGGGTCGATGAGAGGACATGGCTTCAACTACATCAGCTACAGCTATAATTTTTGCTTGAATTAGTATATTATTTTCTGTTAATTTCTTTGGATAACCACTTCCATTGATTCTTTCGTGGTGTTGAAAAACAATATCAGCTATGGGCCAGGGAAAATTAATATTTTTAAGTATTTCCATTCCTAATAAAGGATGTTCCTTTATAAAATCGAATTCAATGTCAGTTAATTTTCCGGGTTTTGTTAAAATTTCTGATGGAATATTCATTTTCCCTATATCATGAACTATTGCGGAAACCTTCACTGATTTAATCTCATCTGGAGATAAATGCATTTCTTCAGCAATTTTCACAGCCAATTGCATAACCCTTTCCTGATGACCGGCTGTATAAGGGTCCCGAACTTCCACTATTTTTGCCATTGTCTGGATAGTTGACTCCATAATACTATTTGCTATTTTTGTACTTTTAACAAGGGCATCTTCCACTTTATGTTTTTCTTCTAATGTTTCTAAGTGATAAAGAGCATAAGATATATCATTTATTACTTCTAGAAATAGAGATTCTTCAAAAACCAAATCTTCTGGAGGAGAAACTACTAAAAAACCATAAAGTTTCTTATAAAAAAGTTTTGATATAATAATTCTTTCAAAATTTTCAAAACAACTAGCATAGTGACATTCCTCACATATTTCCTTTGTCTTTTCTATGAAATTCAAATCAGGATTGTTTTTAAGCTTTTCTATGCATGATAATTTAATTTCCTTTTCTTTAAAAATATCGGGATCTATTGCCTGATTATTTAGTTGAGAATAATTTTCCAGTACGATTTTATGCCCTTTAAATCTGTAAAAGGAAGCAAAAAGATAACCTGCAATATCTGTAAGTGTTCTACAAACTCCCTTAGATAATGAGCGCAAATCATTTTCATGTACAATCAATTTATTTATTTCTCTGATAGCCTTGAGCATACTATTAAGATTTAAAACACGTTTTTCCTTTTCCTTTATTTCTGTAATATTTGATATGATTAATCCAAAGCCTCTTCCAACTTCAAATGAACTTAGTGAATAGTGGATTTCATGTGAAGAAGGATTTGAAAAGTCATCTATAATAGCAGGTTCATTAGTTTTAATAACTTTTTTGAATAAGTCTAAGATATGTGTATTGTATTCTGGGAATATATTTTTAAGTGAGCGTCCAAGAAATTCATACTTAGAATCTATATCCGAAATCATTTTCATTCCGATTTTATTAATATTTATTAGATTATAATTACTGTCAAAGATAAAGAAGCCTTCATTTGCAGAATCCATAAAACTTCTGAGTGTTTTTCTTTCATAGTCCAGTTCTTTAAGTGTTTTTGATCTTTGATCTCTCAAATCTTTCTCGTGTAAAGCTCCAATAATTGCTTGTGGTAACCTTACTAGACGATCCTTTAAAAGATAATCTGAAGCACCGATTTTAATGCATCTAACAGCTACTTCTTCACTGATACTTCCTGTAACAACTATTATAGGAAGATCAAGTCCCTTTTCTCTAATATATTCAATAGCTTCCGGGGCTTCAAAATCTACCAAATTATAATCTGCAATAACCAAATCATAAACATTTTTATTGATTTCGTAGATAAAATCTTCCCAGTTATCTACTATTTTATGATCAAAATTTATTTTAGATTTTTTTAATTCTCTTGCCATAAATAACACATCTGATTCGGTGTCCTCTAAAAATAAAATATCAACTTTTTTCATGAGTACCTCGCACGAATATCTTTATTTAATTATACTCTTTGATTAGTAATATAAAAAGTTAAACAGAATGTCATTAGAAACATTAATGAACATTATAGGGTAGAACGAATAAAAACATTATAAGCAGAAAGAAAACGTTTCCCAGTAAAACCATCATATGCCATATTTCGTGATTTGCGAATTTTCCAGGAAAGGGATTAGGCTTTTGTCTGAGGAAAATAAAAGCACCTATGGAATACATAAGTCCACCCAGAAGCATAAAAAGAATAGAAACAAATCCCAGTTTATTATAAATATTGAAAATTAAAGAAACCGAAATCCATCCCATAACGAGATAACCTGCTATTGAAAACCATTTAGGAATTTTTGAAAAGAAAATCGCTTTAATAACAATGTTTACCAAGGCTAGTCCCCAAATAACACCAAATATACTCCATCCAAGCGGTCCTCTCACAACAACTAAACAAAAGGGAGTATAAGTGCCAGCAATTAAAATATAAATTGCACTGTGATCTAAGATTCCAAATACTTTGTAATATTTTTTTATCCATAAAAAAAAGTGAAGCAAACTGCTCAAAGTCATGGAAATGAATACAGAAGCACCGTAAATACTGAAACTCACTACATGGAGTGTTTTTCCTTGAAGAGCAGAAAAAACTACAAGCAAAACAAGTCCAGCTACTGCAATTGCAGATGCCACTAAATGACTTATTGTGTTGAATCCTTCGTTAGAATCTAGAGATGAAACCATTTCCTCTGTAATTTTTTTTCTGTTATAACTATTTTTTATAAAATTCTCTCCCCTTTAATAACTTTCATGCAAGTCTAACACGAAAACTATTTATTCAAAAGATAAAGCAAATAAAAAATTTTACAATTGAATTAACTTTTTTCCCCTAAATGATATAGTGCTATAATCTGTTATACAAAAATTTTTAGGGGACCTGGATGAAAAAATCAAAAAGATTGTTATCAGTCATTTTTAAAAGAATAATATTATCAATAGTTATAGTATATTTAGCCGTATTCATTGTATTTATACTT
>CAZGZM010000033.1:9609-14440 GCA_964529955.1 uncultured Thermotogaceae bacterium | reverse complement strand
TTCCTATATCTTCAAAATATACATAATATATTTCTTCAACCAGATTATTTTTTTCATCGTAAATATATTTGTATTTTTCCAGGAATCCTGAACCCATTCCACTGTTGAGATAAACGTGCTCTATCAAATCTCCATTTTCATTATAAACAGCTGATGAAATTACCGTTTCTTCATTTCCAAGGCAGTCAATTTCTTTTATCATTTTGGTTCCCTTATACTCTGCTTTGTTATGAGCTGTTAATTTCCCACTTTTATCAAACATCTTGAATTCGATCATATTTCCATTGTCATCGTACCATGCTTCGTAAGTGGACAAAACATTACCTTTTATATCAACATCAAGAGCTTTAATCAAATTATCATTTTCATCGTATTCGTAAATGTGATTGAAAGAAAATGCTTCTTCATCCCCATATGTAGTTTCTTCTATTACATTGTTCCTTTCATCATAAACAAATTCGTTTCTGTATTCAAACTGATATTTTTGTTCTCCTTTGTACTCATATGCTATGTATCTGGATTCAGAGATAAGGTTGTTTTTTTCATCATACATCGCTTCATACATTGATCCGGGATATTCGCTTATCCATTCGTCCTTCCTTACTAAATTATCATTTTCATCATATTCTGCAGAGTAAATTGAAATAATATTACCATCAACATCGTATCCAGTACCCTTTATCTGATTACCTCTTTGGTCATAATCATAGATGTAATTATAATAAATGGTCTCTCCTTCTCTATTTCTTTTTCCATTTACTTCAACCATATAACCATTTACATCATAAATGTATTCATATGAGTATTGAAGGTTATTCTCAGCATCGAATCTGTCTTCAAAAATCATATTGTCGTTCTCATCGAATTGGGCATTAATAAAATCTAGTTCATTCCAGTTGATGTTTTCATAGTTATATTCAATGACAGATATACTTTTTACTCCTTCTAAGGCTACGTCTTTTACATATGGGTCAATCCAGATAGCAAAAAAACTCACTGAAAGAACCGTTGTGATTACTAATACTAAAAATATGATTTTGAATCTATTTTCTGAATTCAATGCTCTGCCTCCTCTTTTTTACTGAAAAAATTGCTCCTTAATAGATGATATTATTACAACTATTGCCTTTGCTCCAGCATCATATGCTCCTATGCTTCTTTCGCCAAGATATCTTGCTCTCCCCTTTGAAGCAGTTATAGTTTTAGTAGATTCTGCACCCTTCTCGGCTTCTTTAATTGCAATGTCAAGAGCGTTTTCCATTTCTAGATCTTCTTCTGCGCTCTTCTTGAGAGATTCAGTCATAGGTATAAGTGAATCAAGCAATGTTTTATCTCCAAGTTTTGCTTTTCCAACCTTTTGAATTCCATCTATCATTGATTGAAAGAGTTCAGAAACCTCTTTAAGATTGAGTGATTCCTTTCCCTTTGCATATCTTCCAGCTTTCATGAAGGCATTTCCCCATATAGGACCGGATGCCCCACCACATTTTTCCAAGATTATCATACTGCAGCTTCTCAAAAAAGAACCGATATCCTTTCTGCTTAAGTTGTCCCAATCTGCTTTTATTTCGGAAAATCCCTTAGCAAGCGAAGTTCCAAAATCTCCATCACCAGCAACAGAGTCAAGGTCACAAAAGTAACTTTCGTTTTCAATAATAGTATCAACCACTATGTTAATTATCTTTATGAAATCTTCCTTCGATATACTTTTCATTATCAAAATTCCCCCAGATCCCTATAGTTGTTTCCATGCAACTGTATTTGCAGGAGCTGATCCTGAAAGAGATGATCTTGAAAAAGATGAACCTGAAAGAAATAATCATGAAAGAGATAGTTTCTTAAGTTCATCATCCAATTTTAAAAGGGTTATTGAAGCTCCATCCATATCGATGGATGTCATGAAATTTCCCACTTCTGTTTTGAATACTTTAATTCCCTTTTCCTTCAATATTTCTCCCACTTCATTATTTATTATAAATAATTCCTGTAAAGGTGTTCCGCCAAACCCATTTATCATTAATGCCACTTCATCTTCAGAATTGAAGGGTAAATCTCCCAGAATATTTTCCATTAACTTTTCAACTATTCCCTTTGCAGGTATGAGATCATCTCTATATGTTCCAGCTTCACCATGTATTCCAACGCCCATTTCTATTTTGTCATCTTCAAGGTCGAAGGTTGGTTTTCCCCTTGCGGGCACCGTACATGATTTTAAAGCTACTCCCATTGTTCTCACATTGTCAATAACCCTTTGAGCTATTCTCTTTACTTCAGCAAGATCTGCTCCAGCTTCAGCTGCTGCTCCAGCTATTTTGTGAACGTAAAGGGTTCCAGCAACTCCCCTTCTTTCATCTATATCCTTTATTGCAACATCATCATTGACACATACTGTTTCGACTTTTATATCATCATCTTCAGCCATTTCTGCAGCGCTTTCAAAGTTCATTACGTCTCCTGAATAGTTTTTGATTACAAGCAGAACGCCCTTGTCGGAATGATTATTTAATATCGCATTATATACCTGCATTACTGATGGAGAAGCGAAAACATCTCCGCAGACTGCTGCGTCAAGCATACCCTTTCCTACGAAACCACCGTGTGCAGGTTCATGACCACTGCCTCCACCACTAATTAGGTTGACTTTGGTATCATCTGATTCCTTTCTACTTATTACTACATTCTTTTCGTCGAACTTAACTATATCCCCAAATGCCTTTTCCATTCCTCTGCACATTTCATTAACTAAACTCTTTGGGCTGTTAATCAATTTTTTCATTTATATTCACCACCTATATTAATTGTTTAAACCATATGTTGAACTAGTTCACGTTCAGTTGGTTTGTTATCTTTATTTGCATCGAATACCGACTCTATATTTCCATCTTTCATAACAATTATCTTGTTGCTCAAACCTATCAGTTCCAGAAGGTCATCTGTTATGAGAACAATAGCCAGATTATTCTTAGCAGCTTCTCTCAAAAAACCGTAAATTTCTTCCTTAGCACCAACGTCTATTCCCCTTGTGGGATTATCGAGTATAAGAATATCGAGATCCTTCATAACCCATTTTGCAAGGACAATTTTTTGCTGGTTACCACCACTCAGAGAATAACATTCATCGCCTGCTCTTGCCTTTATTCTAAATTTTTCGATACCCTTCTTAACTAATTCGTTTTCTTCCTTTCCGTTGATAAAATTCAATTTTCCGCTGAGTTCTCTGAGACTTGGTAAACTTAAATTTTTTGAGACTTCCATGAAGTTTACAATTCCATGTTCCTTTCTTTCTGCTGGTACATATCCCACTTTCATTTTTTTAATAGTTCTCATGTTAGTTTTATGTAAAGGATTTCCGTTTATCTCAATAGAACCTTCCTGGAAATTTCCTATGCCGAAAAGGATTTCTCCGATTTCCTTTTTTCCTGAACCCAGCAATCCACCAATACCGAGAATCTCTCCCTTTCTGAGTTCAAAATTAACCGATTTATATTCATCCTTTGACGTGAGATTCTTAACCTGAAGTACGATCTTTTTATTCTCATCAACCGGAAGTTGTTCCTTTACTCTGTAGGTGTCTCCACTGAGTTCCCTTCCAACCATTAGAGGGTGTATATCCTTTTCAACACATGTTTTGGGATCAACTTCTCCAACTCTCATTCCATCCTTCAAAACAACGATTCTATTACAAGCTGTCATCAGTTCAGAAAGACGGTGTGAAACGAAAATAAAGGTTGCACTTCCAGAAAAGTTTTGTATCTTCTCAAGTAGAAGTGCTCTTTCCTTCTCAGGGAGACCAGCTGTTGGCTCATCAAGAAGAATAAGAGGAGTTTTTATATTGTACATATCAGCCACCACGAAGGCTCTGATAATTTCAAGCATCTGTCTTTCATGGAAGGAATATTTTATTATCTCCTTTTTGGGATCGACATCAAGATTAAAATTTTTCATGTATTTTGCAGCTCTTTCAATCATACTTCTCTTGGATAAGAATCCAACTTTCTGAAACTTTTCTTCATGTGAAAGAAAAAGATTTTCATATACCGAGAGACGTGAAACCAGATTTTGTTCCTGAAAAACCATTGAAACTCCTATGATATTTGCTTCCCTGAAATTTCCCGGATTATATGGTTTGCCTTTGAAAAGCATTTGACCTGAGGTTGGTTTTTCAACACCGGATATTATCTTCAGCAGGGTCGATTTTCCAGCACCGTTCTCTCCTGCAAATCCTATGATATCATTTTCATAAATATTCATCGAAACATTCTTTAAAGCATCTACACCAGGATATTTCTTAAATACATCCTTCACTTCAAAGAGAATGTTTTCTTTTTTATTCGTATCCTTTATATTGTCAGTCATAAGCATCACCATTCAAAAAAAATTATGTTTATTTAACCGTCTGGTTTCTTGGTCTTCCAAAGTTTGAAGTTAAAGCTCCAAAGATAACCAGGATTCCCATTGCAACGTCTCTTATTTCCGGAGTAACTCCCATGAAATTCAATCCACTTATAAGCACTGTTATTAAAACTGCACCTAATACAGTTCCTATAGGACCACCCTTACCACCGCTAAGAGAGATTCCTCCCATAACAACGATAGCTATTACTGAAAGAGTGTAAGTGTCTCCCATATACGGACAGGCAGCTTCAAGAATAGATGCCTGTAATCCTCCTGCTAAACCTACTAATGCACCGTGAATTGTAAACGCAAGTATCTGAGTACCAACTACATTTATTCCAGAATATTGCGCGACATACTCATTATTACCTATTGCATAAAGTGATCTTCCAAATCCTGTCTTCTTTAAAAGCAGTACAGTGAATATTACTACAAT
>CAZGZM010000033.1:0-9580 GCA_964529955.1 uncultured Thermotogaceae bacterium | reverse complement strand
GTCAGGAGTTACAAAATCATGGATTCAGTCACTGATTGTAATCGTATTCGGAATATTTCCAATTAAATGTCCCTTTGCAACAGACATAAATGCCTCACTATCTATGTTAAGAGGAGATCCCTTTAGCAAAAGTACAGAAACTCCGTTTAAAATGAGCATCATAGCTATAGTTGATAAGAATGTTGGTATTCTTAACAGTGTTGCGATTAATCCATTGGACATACCTATAGCAGCTCCTACCAGAATTCCGAAAATAATTCCAAATCCTCCAAAGACAGGAACCATCATTGCAGAGATAACACCTGAAAATGTTAATGTTGCTCCAACAGAAACATCAATACTACCCATTATAAGAATCATAGACATACCCATCGCTGCGATGAGCATTATGGTCATCTGGGTTAAGAGATTTCCAATATTATTTGTAGATAAAAATGTTGGATACTGAATTCCAAAAATAAGGAGCAATACCACTAGTAATATAGGAGTCCATAACCTTGCAATGATAAGATTTTTAGATTTTTTCTCTTTATTATCCATATTTATTCCTCCCATATCCTACTTGGTAAGTGAAATTTTCCCACGCTTCGTTGAGAAAATTACCAATGAAATAGCTGCAATCAGCAAAAGTCCTTTGACAATGTTTTGCACATTTGAACCAACTCCTACGAGATTCATTCCGTTATCGAACATTCCAATCAGGAAAACACCTACGAATGTTCTCAGCAATCCACCTACTCCTCCAGCTATCGAAGTTCCTCCAACGACAACAGCAATAAGAGTGTTGAACAGGTACTTATCTCCTAATTGTGCAGGAGCCATTCCGAGGTAGGCACATAGCAAAACACATCCAAATCCGTTAAGTAAACCTGAAAAAACGAATGCAATAACTCTGTATTTGTTTACATTTATACCCATTCTCTTCATCGATTCTTCGTTACTTCCAATGGCTCGAATATACAAACCAATCTTTGTTTTTTTACTTATTATTACGAATACAAAAAATACTATAAAACCGAAAAGGATTATATTTGGAACTTCCGGAATTAGCTTTCCAGAGGCTAACCAGGTAAAATCTCTATTTCTGATGTTTATGTTATAACCGTCTGTCATACTCGTCGCTAGTCCCCTGAAAACATACATCATAGCCAGAGTTACAATGAATGATGGAAGTTTAAGGGTAACAATCAGTAAACCGTTTACAAGACCGGAAACTAATCCCATTGCAAGTACAATCAGAATCATCCATGGTCCACCATAGGGGAAGAAATATGCTCCAACAATAGCTGAGGAACAGAGCATCATACCAATTGAGAGATCGATGCTGCCCATGAGTATAGGAAACGTTTCTCCACTTGCAACAAGAAGGAAAACAGTAGATACTGAAAGGATACCCATTATGTTTCTAAATCTTGCAAAGGGAGGGAATAATATTGTAAATATCAGAAATACTACTCCCAATAAAATGAATGGTAAAAAACTAACTAACTTTTGTAAATTGATTTTTTTCTTTTTTATTATAGCTGTTTTCAAGATCTCACTCCCCCACTAGAAGAGAGCAGGCTGATTATTCAGCCTACTCCTCGTATCTAAATTAAGTCCTACAAACCTTCTCCAAATCCTTTAATATCAAATCTGTAAGGAATTTCGATTACTTCGTGAATCATTTCATCATTTTCAACTCTCTTGATGATATCTGCTCTTAATGTTTCTTCAAGAGTATTTGCTGCAAATACGTAGTTGTAAGGTGCACTATCTACAGGAGGAATTACCCATGCTGAATCGAAATGATCTAAATACATTTCGTAAACTTCCTGGTATTCGCCTGATGCTAAAGAATCTTTGTATTCCTGAGGAATATCATAACCACGTGGTTTGTCCAGGTAAATCCAGTTTGTGAATCTGTCTGGGTAGATAGGAACTAACAAGCCCTGAGGATCCCAATCATCTGGATGTAATACCTGTGACATAAGTGTCCAGTCATAGCTATATGGTCCATCTTGACAGAATGTATCAATATACCATTCAACATTTGCAGGAGTTATACAAGTCTGCATAGATGACATCATGCTTTCAGGAACTGTTGGTCTCCAACCGTGTGACATGTCGTAAACTGTTACAGCCTGGTGTCCTGACATCCAGAATCCGTAGATTCCAAATACAGCGTCCAGACTTCCGTCCTCTAAATCTTTCATGTTTGATTTGTTAGCATCTGTAGTAACCTGTACAACATGAGGAAGACCAGCTTCTTCACATGCAACTGCAGCACCAACATTCATACTTGTGTTAGCACCAAAGATACCATCGATTTGGTCGCCGAATTTAGCAATCCAGTCTTTTGTTACGCTGTAACCCTTATCTCTAACAAAGTCAGCATATTCTTCAGCAATAACTGTAATATTTGGGAAGTTGTCCATTAAAGCTGCTTTGTATCCTCTACATCTGTCATTACCAGCCTTTGATCCTGGGAATCCCCATAATATACATGTATCGCCTTCTCCATTTAAGTAGTTACCCATTTCGAGTCCACCTAAATAACCATCTACATATGCATCTGGTCCAATGAACTGTCCATAATATGGACCTGCATCGAGTGGAGTCCACCAGTCTGCAATTTCAAGAATATTTGCATAGTAAACTTCTTCTCTGTTAACGATTGTGGATGCTTGAATAACTGAACCGATTGTTGGAGAGTATCCAAAAATCATTTTAACACCTGCTGTTGCAAATGATTCGATTTGTGAAAGGAACTTTTCTGTCATTCTGTCATCTGTTGCAGCAATATATGTATTTCCTAATGCTTCTACAGATTCCTTTGCACCTTTGTCAAATGTTAAGAAAAAGTCATTTGCCATCTGAGAAAATGTACATACCATCTTTTCACCTGCAGCGAACAATGTTGCACTTGTTGCCAATACTAATAAGCAAACCAATAAAACTACTACTTTTTTCACTTAAATTCTACCTCCCTTTAGTTTAGTAATACTCATAATCTGAAATTCTTTGCTAACCCTGAATTACTAAAAATAAGAATTCAGTTGCTATAAGCACTACCATTTATTGAAAAATAATTAAAGAACTATTCTTACGTTGTACTCTCCTCCAAAGCCTTCTCCATAGTAATCTGTCTTTAGAGCGTGAAGCTGACCTTTGAAGTATCTGTTTCCAACTGGTGTTTCCCATTTCTTTCCATATGCTTCAGTAACGTCTCCGGTTATTTCTCCCAACTTTCCATATCTTGGCATGAGAATTGGAGTAGGTCCATCAATTGCAAATGGTGGATAGTGCCATGTTCCAAGATTTAAAAGAACGCCTTCATTTGGTCCTACTAAAAAGGCTCTGGTCTTATTTACATCAGGGATCTTTGATTTAGGTGCTAGAACGAAAATAAACTGTTTGCCACCTAGAGGAATAAAATATTCATAAGTTTCGTAATGAACTTCTGTCCATGTTAATGGTTCTCCCAATGGTTTAGGATAAACATAGAGCATACCCATTGAAAATCTGTTATTTGCCCCATCTTCGTAAGGAATAAGATCCCAGTAAGCCTTTATCATATCGTTTTCTACAGCTGGTTTAACATTAATAGGATGGCATTCATATATACCCTCTTCCTTTTCTTCATGTCTTCCAACGATACGACCAAATTCACTAAATTCCTTCATGCTAACTTCACTTAATTTTTCAAGTTTTACATCAACAATACTCATTTTCTTACCTCCCTAACTAATATTTTTATGAGTAAAATAAAATTGTGGTTAAAAATAAAAAAATGCCTTGCATAAAGCAAGGCACTCTTAACCTTTATAATCACTTCTCAATACCACTCCTGAGTAAAGAGAACTATTTAATTTTAATTGAAACAATCTTTCCTAAAACCCAATAATAATATTAACAATATAAAATAATAAAAACAAATCTATCCAGAGCCCAATAATTTCATTCAGAGATAAATAACGGAGATTAGAACTGAATAACTAAATAATTCTTAAAAAATCATAATCTGTGAAATATTACTTCAAAAAATCTCTATCTATTTTTAAAATTTCTTCTGCTTTTATTATTTCTTTAGCAACTTCAGCTATCTTCTTATTTGAATCTCTACTCTTTTTTTGAAGTGCTTTCATTGCTTCATTTTCTTTCAAGCCATTTCTATCCATAAGAATTCCCTTAGCTCTTTCTATTATTTTTCTTTCCTGAAGAGCCTCCTGTTTTCTAATCAGTTCTTTCCTCATTTTCTTAAAATCTTCAAACCTTCCCATCGTAATTTCAATAGCCGGTTTCAATTCCTTTTCATCAACGGGTTTTACAAGATAGTGCAATACTCCCGCCTTATTTGCCCTCTTTACGAATTCTTCCTTTGAATAACCAGTGATAATAATTGCAGGGATAACTAATTTCTTATTGATTTTTTCTATTGCGTCAATACCGTCCATTTTAGGCATATTAACATCCACGATAAGTAAATCCGGTTGTTTTTCAAGAGCAAGTTTAACAAGATCATCTCCGTTGTTAGCAATACCAATCACATTGTACCCCAGATCAAGAAGAGCTGATTTCAGTCCCATCATTACAATATATTCATCTTCGGCAATTAAAATATTTAAACTCCCCTGCATATAACACTTTTCCTCCTTCTCTCTATCCCTTTGATATCGAAAGATTCTCCTTTGGAATTAAAATATTAGCTGTTGTTCCATCTACTCCAAAAATTTCAAAGGTTCCGTGAAATTCATTTTCTATAAGTGTATGTACTAGAAACAAACCGAGATTGTTAGTTTTTTTGTAAGAAAAGTCCTTTGGGAGACCTTTTCCATTATCCTCAATGTTTATTGAAACATTATCATTCACGATACCGCATACTATTTTAATGATAGCTTTATCGTAATTATCAAATGCATGTTTAACACAGTTATTTACCAGTTCATTTATTACAAGGGCTATACTGGTGGCTAAATTGTAAGGAATAAAAATATCATCTAAATATGCTTTTATTTTCGGTTCATTTTCTAATATATAGAAGTTTATTATAGCTTCAATTAATGTCTTTAGATTAATGATGCTTCCTCCGCCTTCATTCTTTGATAACAAATCATGGACAGCGGCAATGCTTTTTACCCTGGATACAATATCATCAATAAGAACATTTATACCCTTTTCGGGGTTTCTCTTGAAATTGCTTTTCTGTAAATTGATGATACTTACAATTGTCTGTAAATTATTCTTTATTCTGTGATGGCTTTCCTTCAATAAAGCAGATCTACCCATCAATCTTGTGTTGTCGATTGCTATGGCAGCCTGTTTTGAAATAGCAGAAAGATACTTGAGCTGTTCAGGCGACTGCTTGTAATATTCTTTGTAATAAACCTGAATCAAAGCAGTATATTGAGATCTTATAAGGACCGGGTAACAAATAATAGTTTTAGTGTTTTTTAATCTTTTAAACATAAAACTAAAGTTTTCATCATTATAGTTTCTATAATAAAGCTTGTTCTTATCCATTATTTTTAAAACAGCTTCATCTGTCAATTCTGCTTCAATATCTTGAACACTATTGTATTTAACTATATCCATTATCTTTTTTGGATTCTCATTAATCAAATATACATTACAGCCATCTGATCTCATTATCTTACATGAAGTTTTTTCCAGCATCTTTAAAACATCTTTGATTTCATAATTAGAGGTTAGAAACTCAGCTGCTTTGAATATTGCATCAAGCAATTCTTCATTAATGATTTCTTCGGAAGTTTTAATATAGGAGCCCTCTCCCACATCGATTTTTCTTTCTTTATCTGAATTTGTATTTTTATGCCAACCTGAAATCATATTTAGCAGTTCTTCCGGTTCTTTTTTTGCTTCCTCTGCATCCATAGTTCCTACTACAGAACCACCATACAGGACAGAAATTCTATCAGCAGCTCTTACAGCTTCCTCCCATAGACTTGTAGCATAAATAATACTCGTTCCTCTTTCCTTCATCTTCTTTAAAAAATCATAAAAATAACTTCTCGTTGGAGGGCTCATCTGAATTGTTGGTTCATACATAACCAAAACTTTAGGATTGTACAGATAAATTTTAGCTAATTCCACTAATTTTTTCTCTTCGTTATCAAGATTTCTTACAAGTCTCTTTGGATTGACAAAAACATTCATCTCTTTGAAAGCATCCCTGGTGGAATTTACTATCTTAGATTTTCTTATATACTTAAAAATATTTTTCTGATTTTTCATAGCATGGATATTTTCAGCAACAGTTAGACTATCTGCTAGAAGGGATTCGCTTAATAGAAACATTATCGATGAAGGTTCTCGAGTGGTTAGCTTGTTATTTACGAATTCTCCATCAAAAAAAACACTTCCAGTAAAATCCTCTTTATAAAAGCCTGACAAAACATCTACAAAAACATTTTTGCCAGTACCTCTTTCGCCAACAAGAGCATGTATTTCACCCTTATCAAGAGTAAAATTCATGTTATTTAAATTTATATTTGTCTGATTAAAGGTACTCAACTGTTTAACTGATAAAAGCTCTTTCATACATATCCACCGATAATTTTCAATTTATAAAAAAAGAATGCCAATTCGTAAAGGCATTCTTAACCCCTAAAATTTATATTTAGCCATTCATGAGCTAAAATAAAAGTTCTATTTTCTTTGTTTTTTGCAACTACATTTGAATTATATAACATAATTCTAAAAAAATTAAATCTATACATTTTAACAGAACTCACTAAATATTTAAAATCTCTTCAGCCTTAATTATATCCTTTGCGATGTCAATAAGTTTTCTATTTGAGTCCCTGCTCTTTTTTTGAAGCACTTTCATTGCCTCGTGTTCCTTTAATCCATTTCTATCCATAAGAATTCCCTTAGCTCTTTCTATAAACTTTCTTTCAGTTAATGCTTTATCCTTTTTCTGAATTTCTCTTTGCATTTTGACAAAATCTCCGAATCTTCCCATTGCTATCTCAATTGCAGGGTTTAACTCCTTTTCATCAACAGGCTTTAAAAGATAGTGTAATACTCCCGCTTTGTTAGCCCTTTTTACAAATTCTTCCTTAGAATAACCGGTGATAACAATTGCAGGGATAACCAGTTTCTTATTTATTTTTTCTATAGCTTCGATACCATCCATTTTTGGAAGATTTACATCAACGATAAGCAAATCAGGATTCTTTTCAAATGCTAACTGAACTAATTTTTCTCCATCATTCGCAACACCAACAACATTATGCCCTGAGTTCTCAATAGTCTGTTTCAGGCCAATCATAACTATGTATTCATCTTCAGCAATAACAATATTCAGTTTCTTTTCCATTTCACCAACTCCTTAATTATCCTTCTGAAATAGATAGTGTTTCTTTGGGAATTACAATATGTGCAACCGTTCCACCGTTTTTACTAATGTTGAACGAACCGTGAAACTCATTTTTTACAATAGATTGAACAAGAGGTAATCCGAGTTTATTTGTACTTCCAGAATCAAAATTTTCAGAAATTCCCCTTCCATTGTCCTCTATTTTAATAGAAACATTTTTATTCTGTTCTTCACAATCTATGATAATAAGTGCATCATCATAATTTTTGAAAGCATGTTTCATACAATTATTAATTAATTCATTTATTATAAGTCCTATGGTTGTAGCTTTATTATAGGGAATCAGAATATCATCCAGATGTACTTCTATTTGAGGCTTTTCCCTGTGAATATAAATATTGACAATTTCTCGGATTAGATGTTTGAGATTTATAATGCTTCCAACAGTTTCACTTTTCGAAAGAAGATCGTGCACAGCCGCTATGCTCTTTATTCTGCTGATGATATCATCAATTATCTGATCAATGGATGAGTTTGGATTATTTCTAAGCTGATACTGCTGCATCTTAATAATGCTGACTATTGTCTGAAGATTGTTTTTAATTCTGTGATGACTTTCCTGCAAGAGTGCGGACCTTCCCATAAGTCTTGTGTTATCAATTGCAATGGCAGCCTGTCTTGAGAGAGCCGAAAGATACATTGATTGTTCAGGAGTTTGAGTATATATCTGATTATAAAAAACCTCAATCAAAGCAGTGTAATGAGACCGAATCAGAACAGGATAACAGATAATTGTATTAACTTTGTCAGATCTGGAAAAATATTCGTGAAAACCGGGTTCATTGGAATTACTGTAAAAAAAATCATTTTTTTTCATTATATTGAAAACAGTTTCATTATTTAATTCAGCTTCGATATCATCTCTAGTTTTGCATTTTACGATATCGATAATCCTATGCGATTCTTCATTTAAAAGATAAACATAACATCCTTCCGAATCCATTATATTGCAGGATGTTTTTTCGAGAACTTCAATAACATCCTTTATTTCATAATTTGAAGTCAAGTACTCTGACGCTTTAAACATAGCTCTGACTACCTCTTCATTTACCATATTTTCTCTGTTCTTAACATCTTCATTGCTGTCCCAACCCGAAATAAGTCTTATAAGGGTTTGAGGATTTTTCTTTGCATCAGATGAATTAATAGTTCCAACTAAACTACCATCGTGAATTACTGAAATTCTATCCGCTACAGGTAAAGTTTCTTCCCAAATACTTGTAAGATAAAGAATACTTTTTCCGCTGTTTTTCATACTTATAATAAAGTCACTGAGAATACCCCTTGATTTAGAACTCAAATAAACAGTAGGTTCATACATGATCATAACCTGAGGATTGTAGTATACAATCTTGGCAAATTCAACCATTTTTTTCTCTTCAAGCGAGAGGTTTTTAACGTATTTTTTTGGATTTATATTTAAATTCATTTCATCAAAGAGCTTCTTGCATGAATTGATTATATTTGATTTATTAATAAACCTAAATACTTTTTTAGTATCCTTCATAAGAAAAATATTTTCAGCTACAGAAAGATCATCTGCAAGAAATGGCTCAGCTAATAAGAACATCATGAAAGAATTGTCTCTTAAGGACAATCTTTTATTAATCGATTTACCATCTAAATAAATAAAACCAGAAAATTTCTTGTTCCATCCTGAAAGAACATCAACAAAAACCTTTTTCCCCGTACCCCTTTCACCAACAAGAGCATGAACCTCTCCAAATTTCAGAGAGAAATTAAAATTATTCAGGTTTACTCCAGTTTCATTAAAAGTGCAAATATCCTTTACCAAAAACTCCCCAGTCAAAGCTAACTCCCATCAATAATAATCCCAACACAATTTTAAAACCAAATACAAATTAATGCATTGCAGAGAAAAAACAATTTAGTTTTTAGTTATTAGTTGCTAGAGTAAAGCCAGGGTGCAGGGTTAAGGGTACAGGGTACAGTAGGAGCAATAAAAGATAAAAAAAAGTATTTTTTTTCTGGTTTCTATTATCCATTCTCTGTTCACAATCTTCTAAATTCCTCCCTTGGGCCATACGAAATCCTGAATGATCATTGGTACATTGATAATTCAAACGGATTTCTAGGTTGAAGAATTACATTTAAAGGAATAGTTACCTTCGAAAAATCTGAAATTGATTTGAAAAATTTTTATGCTTTTCGAAAATTTTAGCCGAGAAATCTTTTTTG
>CAZGZM010000032.1:0-14488 GCA_964529955.1 uncultured Thermotogaceae bacterium | reverse complement strand
AATTCGTGTACAATTTCAGAGATTTGTAAGGAGGCGTTATGAAAATAATTTTATTCAGAAAAAATCAATCAATATTGATAAAACAAAAAAAAATAGCCTCTTTTTCCCAATTTTGAAAACCTCGTATATACGAGGTTTTTTTTTGATCATAATTTTAATTTATATAGGGAGGATGTTTTATGTCTAACGAAATCAAATTATCAAAGGGAAAATTAACAATTTTAGGTCTTCAACATGCTTTTACTATGTTCGGGGCAACTGTTTTAGTTCCATATCTAACTGGAGTTCCCGTTAATGTAGCATTATTTGCAGCTGGGTTAGCAACTTTAATATTTCACTTTATAACAAAATTTAAAGTCCCAGTATTTTTAGGAAGCAGTTTTGCTTATATTGCCCCAATGATGTCAGTTACATTGTATTACATCAATCAGGGACCTGTTCAATATGATTCAATACAATCTGCACTGAATGCAGGCATGGATATTACTCCGATGTTAGCTTATGCAACAGGAGGAATTTTAATTGCAGGTTTCGTAAAAATCGGATTAGGTTTTATAATTAAATTAGTAGGTGTTGAAAAGGTAATAAAGTTATTTCCCCCTGTAGTTTCTGGAACAACTATACTTATTATTGGTATAATTCTGTCTCCAGTAGCAATTGGAATGGCATCTAGCAATTGGTTCTTAGCTTTAGTTGGATTAGTTGTAGCAATAGTTATAAGACTTTATTTTAAAGGATTCCCTAAACTTCTACCAGTTATTTTTGGAATAATCGCTGGATACGTTGTTGCTCTTATTACAGGAAATGTTGATCTAACTTTAGTAGGAGATGCTGGATGGATTGCTTTACCTAATTTTTATCTTCCAAAATTCTCTATTCATGCTATTTCTTTGATTGTTCCTGTAGCCTTAGCTGCTGCTGTAGAAAGTATCGCTGATGTATATGCAGTTTCAGCTGTTACAAATAAAAAATTCTATGAAGATCCAGGTATTGATAGAACATTGATAGGAGATGGAATCGGAACATTTTTAGGAGGTTTTTTTGGAGGACCTGCAAATACAACATATTCAGAAAATACTGGTGTGCTTGCAATAACAAAAGTATACAATCCTGTGGTAATGAGAATAGCTGCTGTTTTTGCAATTGTACTTTCATTCATTCCTAAAATTGGAGCTTTGGTAAACTCTATACCAACTTCAGTAATGGGTGGAATTGAAATCATTTTATTTGGAATGATTGCAGCTGTAGGATTAAAAACGCTAATAGATAACAAAGTAAAAGTTGATGGAAAAAATCTAATAATCATTGCAATAATGTCAGTAATAAGTCTTGGAGGTGCTAAAATAAATATTGGTAACTTTGAACTGGAAGGAATAGGACTTGCCGCAATTACAGGACTAATTCTTAATTTAATATTTCAGTTTACAAAAGCTTCAGATGAATAAAAAAAACCGGACTTGTCCGGTTTTTTTTATTCTTTATGACTTTCTCTGTATTCTAGTAATTTTTCATCAATATCAGTTATTTTATTTTGTTCATTTTTCCAGTAACTGTAATTCTTTGATGCATCTAATTCTTCAACACTTTTCCCCTGCTGTTCTACCCAGGTGTAATATTTAAGATTATGCCATCTTTTTCGATTGTTAACTGTACCTTCAAATACCCAATCAGTTTTAGCATCTAAAAAAATATTTTCGAATCTGTTTTTGGCTTCGTTCCTATCAATACGACCATAAGCTTTATTCATATCTTCCATTACAGAAGAGTATCTTCCAATATCATCAGTTGCAATTGTAATTATGTTATCATCTTTACCTAGATTATAATATTTCGCAGTTTTTATAGCACATAATATGTTCGCAACACTTGAAATACCAAGAATTTCACCTAATTTTTCTACTTTTTCTTCAGATATAATTTCATTTAAAAATTTCTTTCCCTCAGGTTCCGTAAAAACCTGCAACATCTTTTTAGATTCAATATCATCAACTGCGACAACTCCATCCATATTCATGACATTATGTATCCAAGTTACATGCTTATCACCAATACCCTGAATATCATGCCCTCCATATCCGTTTAAAGATAATGTTGGACATTGTATTGGTTCTCCAGCAATTATTTTTGCATCAGGAAACACTTCCTTTATCTTATCTCCACATGCAATTGTTCCTGCTGACCCTACCGTTGCAACAACAGCTGCTATTTTTTTATTTCCAATATTGAATTTGTCAATAATCTCTAAAACCGTATTGCCTGTAACATAATAATGAAATCTGTAATTTCCAAATTCAGAAAATTGATTTAAAATTCTAATTTTTTCAGGATTCTCATTATATAATTCATTTGCCTTATCATATATTTCTTTAACATTTGATTCACATCCAGGGGTAGCATAAACTTTAGCTCCATATTCTTCAATTAGATCAAATCTTTCCTTTGACATCAATTCAGGGAGAATAACAATAGAATCAAACTTCATTCTGCAGCCAACCCATGCTCCTCCTATTCCATAATTTCCAGTAGAAGGCCAAACTAAAGTATGATAATAGGGATCTATTTCTTTATTTATTACTTTTTCAAGTAAAATCGAATATGTTGCGCCCACTTTATGACTTCCAGAAGGAAAATCCTTTCCGTATAATACTATGATATTTGCTTCAACCCCTGTTATTTCTTTTGGAAGAACAACATAATAATAATCGTTATTTCCATCCTTCCATGTAATATTGTAAAGGTTAATTGGATCTAATGGATCCTTGTCTTTCATTTCTAATGCTTTCTTTCTAATTTTTGGATCAATTTTTTCTGGATGAAGCATTTCTTCAAAACTTGGTCCTAAAACATATTTCTTCTTCAATTTCGAACCTCCTCTAATTTTTCTAAAATATATTCTGCTGTTACTGGGATTTTATTTATAGGATTATTAATAGCTTTTGAAATAGCAATCGGAATAGATACTGGAGCAGGAATTAATGATGGTTCTCCTATACCTTTAGCTCCATAGGGTCCCTCTGAATAATTCATTTCAACTATATCTGGATATATTTTCTCTGGAATATCTCTTATAGTTGGAATTAAATAGCTGCTAAATCCATCAGTAATTATTTTCCCATGTTTCATCTTAATATTTTCATATATTGCATACCCCATACCTTGGACAAAACCACCTTGAATTTGACCAATTACTCCTTCATAATTCAAAGCCCTTCCCACATCATGAGAAGACCATACCTTAATTACTCTAGGATTTCCTGTTAGTAAATCTACTTCAACTAATGATAACTGACTTGCAT
The DNA here is from genome assembly GCA_964529955.1 of uncultured Thermotogaceae bacterium. Taxonomy (GTDB): domain Bacteria; phylum Thermotogota; class Thermotogae; order Petrotogales; family Kosmotogaceae; genus JASGMR01. The sequence goes on along the minus strand of CAZGZM010000032.1, from coordinate 11,192 downwards.
AAGAATATGTTATATAGGCATCTCCCAATCCATTATCAAAGTTTAGATTTATCTCAGGTGATACGTACCATCCTGCTTCAAATAACTTGCAATTTTTTTCATAAGCTAGTTCTACTAACTGATCAAATGCAATTCTTTTATCTTTATATACGTAGTTATTTCCTTCAATAAATATTTCTTTTTTGTCCCAATTTTTTTCCTTAGCTAAGATATCTAATAATCTCTCTCTCAAATTTTTTGATGCATTTTTTACTGCATTTCCTGAAAACATAGTTAATCTAGATGCGACAGTAGGACCACTATCCGCTAAAAAAGCTGTATCAACATTACTTACTTTTATTTTATCAATTTTTTGTCCCAATTCTTCTGAAGCAATCATTGTTATAACAGTTTTAGCTCCCTGACCCATTTCGGTTCCACCAATTCTAACATTCACAGAACCATCTAAATTTATTACAACTTCTGCTCCAGATTTATCTAATCTTTGGCCTCCTGCTCCTAAGCTATTTCCATAAAAAATGAGAGCCAATCCTAAGCCTCTTCTTTTGAATTTATTATTTTTATTGAATTCTGCAACTTCTTTTTTCAAGGATTTCCAATTTGATTTCATTCTAATATTCAAAAGTGTTTCTTCAGCACCAACACTTTCATTCAGAATTTGATTCGTAGAAGTTTTGGAGTTAATTTTTAAAACATTTTTAAGCCTAAACTCAAATGGATCTATTTTAAGTTCATTAGCTATCTGATCAATGGCAGATTCAACTGCAAATAAAACTTGAGGACTACCAAAACCTCTAAATGCTCCTGCTGAAATTTTATTAGTATAAACGCTAAATAAATCTACTTTTACATTTTCAATCTCATAGCAACCTGCAGCATGTATTAAACTTCTGTACAAAACAATTGGTGATAAATTAGCGTAAGCTCCCATATCCATATAACCTTTAATTACCATAGATTTTATTTTGTGATTTTTATCAACAATAATTTTGTAATGTGATTTTATCGGATGTCTTTTTGAAGTAATCTGAATATCAATATCTCTAGGATAAATTAATTTAACCGGTCTTTTTAATTTGAATGAAGCTACTGAAGCATATGCAGCAACAATAGATGGTACTTCTTCTTTGCCTCCAAAACCTCCTCCTGTTTCTGTCTGAATTACTCTTACTTTATTAAGAGGCAACTCTAATACTTCAGAAACTGCTTTCTGGACGTAGAAAGGACATTGCATAGTACCATATATTTTCGTTTCTTCTTCATCATAAACGGAAGTAATTCCCTGAGTTTCCAAATATGCTTGCTCCTGATAATCAGCAAAAAAATCACCTTCAAATGTATAACAATTATCAAAAACTTTACTAGTATCACCTTTATAAATCTTTTTGTGATCTAGTAGATTTGACCCTTTATGAATTATAACTTCGTCTTTCAGAGCTTCTTCTATGGTGTAAATTGGCTTTAATTTTTCTATTTCTAATTTTACTTTTCTTGCTCCCAATTCTGCATCTCTCTGTGTTTTTCCTATTGCAAGAGCAATTACATCTCCATAATACCTTATCTTTTCGCCCTCAGGTATTAAACAGAACATATCCTTTACTGTTTCTCCCATATAATTAGATCCAGGAACATCTTTAGAAGTTATTATATCTATAATACCTTTCTGTTTAACTGCTTCTGAAATATCTATTTTCTTAAGTATTCCATGAGGTACTTTAGCTAACACCGGGTATGCATAGACCATTTCATCAAAAAAAAGATCACCAGCATATTTTGCTTTCCCAGTAACCTTTGAATAAGCATCTACCCTTTTAACTTTTTTTCCTATTATTCTTTCCATTTAATCACCTTCATAAAACAAAGAGCAAAACTTATGTTTTTTAGAGTCGACCAGACCTAAATTAGTAATTCTGAAGTCTGGAATAACAGATAGTTGTATAAAAGACAAAGTCATAAACAAATCAGGGATTTTACAACCCATATTGGACAAAGTTTTTTTAATACTATTAATTTTATCAGCTACTTCTTCACATTGTAAATCAGACATAAGTCCAGCAATAGGAAGAGGTAATTCATCGACGATTTCCCCATTATTTACAACAATTAAACCTCCCCCTAAAGTAATGCATCTATTTGCAGCTAAAACCATATCTTTATCATTTGTTCCAAGTACAGCCATATTATGCGAATCGTGACCTACAGAAGTAGCCACTGCTCCTTCTTTTAGTGTAGTTCCTTTAACAAAACCTAAAGAAAATGATTTTTCTTTAGTATATCTACATATAACAGCAATCTTTAATATATCATTCTCTATATCTTGAACAACCTCATCATTTTTTATCTTCGCATTTTCTATAATTTTTTTTGTCATTACAATATTCGAGAATAATTTTATAACATTAATTTTATTTCCTTTTGCTTTTACTTTAAAATCAGCTTTTGAATAATAAGGACAATTAAAACTATTCAGTTCTTCTATAGGCAAATATTTTTTATTTATATCCTTTAATAACTCCCCATCCTTTGCTACTATTTCTGAATCCTTTATGACCATCTTTGGAAAAAAATTATTTATATCTTCAACAATAACCATATCTGCTTTATATCCAGGTGCTATAGCACCCATTGATCTCAATTGATAATGTCTTGCAGTGTTTATTGTAGAACATCTAATTGCAGTTATTGGATCAATACCATTTTTTACTGCTTTATTAATCATAAAATCAATATGTCCTTCATTCAATATATCTCCAGGATGTTTATCGTCAGTACAAAAAGAAACAAAGGGAAAGGTTTTTTCATTTAAAGCAGGAAGCAAATCAATCATATTCCTTTCGGTACTTCCCTCTCTTATTAATAATTGCATCCCTCTAGAAAGTTTTTCATAAGCTTCTTCATATTCATTACATTCATGATCTGATCTAACAAAAGCATCTATATATGCATTGAGATTTTTACCACTTAATCCAGGAGAGTGACCATCTATAGGTTTATATTTATGTCTTATTAATTCGATTTTTGCTATTGAATCCTCATCTAAATTTAATATATCGGGGTAATTCATAACTTCTCCAAGACCGGATACTCTTTTGAATTTTTCAACAAACCCTATCATGTCCATAACTGATATTTTCGCACCACTTGTTTCCATATTTGTTGCAGGAACTGCGGATGGAATCATAAAATATAAATTTATCGGTAAACCTTCTGTAGAATTTATCATATATTCGATCCCTTTTAAACCAAAAACATTTGCTATTTCGTGAGGATCTGCTATTAAAGTGGTTGTCCCACGTCTAAGAACTGTTTTTACAAACTCAATTGGAGATAGCATTGAGGATTCAATATGCATATGTGCATCAATTAAACCAGGAATAACATATCTATTTTCAATATCTATTTCTATTATTCCTTCTTGATAATCACCTATACCCGCAATCCTTTTTTTGTATAAAGCAATATTTGATTTTTCAATTTCTCCTGTAAAAACATTGACTATTTTACAGTTTTTCAACAATACATCTGCTGGTTTATCTCCTTTTGCAATTGGTATAATATCAATAATATTCATATAGACACCTCTTTTAAAAAACCCTGCTTAGCAGGGTTTATTCAAATATTGAATTTATCATTTTTTTACTTATTTCTTCCTTAACTTTATTATAGAAATGCTCTATTTCAACATCGTTTATCTGTTTATTATTTCTAGTTCTAATTGATAATTTGTTTTTTTCAATTTCTTTGTCCCCTAAAACTAGAATATAAGGGATTTTATTAAGTTGTGCATCCCTAACTTTAAAGTTTGTTGATTTTTGTCTTTTATCAATTTCTACTCTTAATCCTTCAGAAATAAATATTTCTTTTATTTTTTGGGAATATTCTACATGCCTATCAGCAATTGGAAGAAGTATAACGTGAACAGGTGCAAACCAAGACGGAAATGCTCCCGCAAAATTCTCGGTTAATATTCCAAAAAATCTTTCTATTGAGCCGAATACTGTTCTATGAATCATAACAGGTTGTATTTCTTCATTCTCTTTACCAATATATTTCAAATGAAATTTTTCAGGCATCATAAAATCAAGTTGTATAGTAGCACACTGCCATTCTCTTCCTAAGCAATCTTTAATATGATAATCTATCTTAGGACCATAAAAAGCTCCATCTCCCTCATTTATTTTATAATTTAAATTTACATCTTCAAGAGTTTTTTTCAAGATATCAGTTGCCTTTTCCCAAAGTTGAGGATCTCCCATATAGTCTTCGGGTCTTGTACTTAATTCTGCTCTATACTCAAAATTAAATGTTTTGTACATTTTATCTACTAATTTTATTACTCCCTTAATCTGTTCTTCAACACCATCTATTGAACAGAATAAATGTGCATCATCCTGAGTAAATCCCCTAACTCTAAATAATCCATGAAGCGCACCACTTCTTTCATATCTGTGAACTTTACCAAGCTCAAACATTTTTATAGGTAAATCTCTATAACTTACAGAGTCAGATTTATAAATAATTATGTGTCCAGGACAATTCATAGGTTTAACAGCAAATCCCTGATTTTCCATTTCAGAAAAATACATATTTTCGCTATAATGATCCCAATGACCTGAGATTTTCCAAAGTTTCTCATTCATTATTAATGGAGTATTTATTTCCTTGTAGCCGTCTTTTTCATGCATTTCTCTTGAAAATTCGATCAGTTGATTTAATGCTATAGTACCCTTAGGATGAAAAAAAGCCATTCCTGGTGCATATTCATGATTAAAGCTAAACAAATCCATTTGAGGTCCTAACTTTCTATGGTCTCGTTTTTTTGCTTCCTCTATCATGTTCAAATAACCTTCAAGGTCACTTTTTTTGGCGAAGGCTGTCCCGTAAATTCTTTGAAGCATCATATTATTTTCATCGCCCCTCCAATATGCACCTGATACTGAAGTAAGTTTAAAATATTTGACCTTACCTGTTGATGGCATATGAGGACCTCTACAAAGGTCCATAAAATCTCCCTGCTTGTAAAATGTTACTTCGTCATCATTTATTCCTTCAAGCAATTCAAGCTTATATGTTTGTTTCAAGCCTCTCGATAAGATTTCTTTAGCTTTTTCTTTTGTAACATCAATTCTTTCAATTTCATAATTTTGCGAAATAATTTTAGCCATTTCCTTTTCGATTTTTAATAAATCCTCGTCTGAAATCCTTATATCACCAAGGTCAAAATCATAATAAAAACCATTTTTAATAACAGGACCTATTCCTAATTTAACCTTGTCTTCTCCATAAACTCTAATAACTGCTTGAGCTAAAATATGCGAAAAAGTATGTCTATAAAAATCAGTCGATTTCTCATCCTTGAAAGTTATAAGATTTATATCCGATTTTTCGGGAAGTTCTCTATTTAAATCATATAAATTACCATTAACTTCAGCTCCTATAGATTTGGAAGCAAGCCCCTTTGAAATACTTTCAGCTACATTTAAAGGTGTAGATCCTTTTTTAAATTCTTTTTCTGTTCCATCAGGAAAAATCACTTTTATCATTAAAACTACCTCCTTGTCATCTTTCTATGCTTTATAAACTATGATTTTTATATTAGAATAATTATATCATCAAAGGTAAATAACTCCAATTTACCAGTTAACTTTTTTATTTGTGATATAAACTTAATTTTTGTGGGAGGTCTTATGAAAAAGAGTATTAAAATTAACTATAAAATCTTATTTTTCATTATGTTATTTGCTCTAGTTATTGTTTCAATAATTTCTTTATTTACATTTTTAAACTATCAAAGAGAACTTGAAAAAAAATACAATTTATTATATGAAGAAATGAATTGGCTTGAAAATAACAGGGTTGATTATGATGGAAGTACTAATAATAGTGAAAACAAAATATTTATTTATTCAAACAACTTAGTAATTCAAAATGCAATTAATGAAGAGTCAATTTTATCAGGTTATTCTATTTTCCCTCTAATAAGATATATTGATAATTCAAATTCTCCTATTAACGATACATATAGAATTTTACTGGAAGGGAAATTATCTTTTTATGAAAGGGAGATGGGGTATGAAAGTTATTTCCCTGTTAAGAACCTTGTTTTTAAAGGTGCCTCTTTACAAAAAAATATTCTATATATTAACTTTGATAACGAAAATACTCTTTCAGAATTAAATGAAGAAACAAAAGCCATAATTAAGCTTGAATTGATAAAAACGGGATTACAATTTGATGAGGTTGACAGAGTGATTATTCAACCCGAAGATATTTTTAAATGAATAAAGGATTAATTTATATTATTAAGGGAAAATCTTACTCGGGTAAAACCACTGAAATAATAAATAATATATTAGAAAAGAATTCTAAAAATCCATTTTCTTATACATTTATAGGTCCAAATGGAAATTATGTTAAAGCAATAAAAGAAAAATGCATGAGTAAAATAAAGTCGATAGTTTCTTCAAACTACTTTACTATCGATCAATTTGCGGTTGAATTATATAAAAAAACTCATCCCGATTTATTATTTGTTAATAATGAAATTATGTTGTTTGAAATATCTCGTATTTTGAGTACTTCAGATTTAAAAGTGATATCAAGAAGCAATAATGTATTAGAATTTTTATATAAGATGATTAACGATGTAAAAGAAAATAATGGATTCGAGAATATTTTCAGTGATTATGAAGATTCATATGTTTTTTTTCTAAAAAATATTTTTGAAACTATTCAAATGAAAATGAGAAAAAACAAAACCTTTGATACATTTGATGCTTATTTAAAGATATCCGATTCACTTGATGCTATAAATTTTTCAGAATATGGAGAAGCACTTTTTATTGATGGTTTTAATGATTTTTCAAAGGCTCATCAAATTTTTATTGAAGCAATTTCAAATTATTTTTCAGAAGTCTACCTTTCCTTTCCGTTTAATTCAAATAAAAAAAATTTATATTATAGTACAAAAAGTTTTACAGATCTTTTTAACTTGTTAAAGAAAAAAAATAAATATTTTAAAACTATCCATTTAAAGGAACAATTTTTCAATACTAATCTTTCAACTTTTAAAAAAACTTTGTTTTCGGATAACCCCACTTATAAAAAGAGTAAAAATTTTATCATAAAAGAATTTAAAACAGTTAACGATGAATTATCAAATATTGCAAAGGATATTAAAAAGAAGCTTATTGATGGAATTTCTCCAGAAGATTTATCTGTTGTAATTCCAAAAGATATTAATTACAAAAAGCAACTAGAAAGAAAATTAGATGAATTGGATATTCTATATTCATCAATGGATCAAAAAAATTTAGAAAATTCAAAAATCATAAAATGGATTTTGGCTCCTTTAGAATGCTTATATAATGGTTTTTCTCCTAATTCAATTATGTCTCTATTCGATCTTGGTTATTCAAGTAATACTGATAACTCTCAAATTTATGAGAAAATAGCTATAGATTCAAATATATACTTCGATTTTGAATTTTCTTCATTAAAAAAAAGAAAGCGTTCATTTGAGCTTAAGCTAGCCAGAAGGAAATCTTTGTTAAATAATAAACTAAAAGTTACCAAAAACCTTATCAATGATGATTTCATTCAAGATGAAATAGAAATTTTAAAAAAAGAAATAAAGAATATTGAAATATTTAAAAAAGATATAGATTCAATATTTAAACTTTTAGAAGAAATCGATTTTAAAAAAATTGATGTAAGGAATTTTAAATCAATATTTGCAGAACTATACAAAAAAATAAATCGAAATATGCTTTTTGAAGATTTTTCAATCAATGAAAATACAAAAAATGAAGTTGAATATATTAATGTTTTTTTTGAAAAACTCTTACCCGATCTCGAAAAAACTTTAATTTATTTAAACTACAAAGAAATTTCTCCTATCTTATATTATGAATATCTTAGAATTTTTCTTCATTCAAAAAATTTCAAACTACATCCATCAATTGAAAATAGAATTTCTATAGCGAATACATCTATTTCGAGATTTGAAAAAATAAAATATAAATACTTCATAGGATTTACAGATGATTTTTATCCTTCAGTTAATATAAATCCCTTCTATTCTTATTTGATGTATGAAAGAAATATCCCAAAAGATTTTTTTTATAAATTTGAGAATCAAGAAAAGTTTAATTTATATCTTTCTTTAATAAATACTGATGAGAAAATCATCTTATCCTATCCAACCCAAACAACCGATGGTGGACCAATATTAAAGTCAATTTATCTTAATGAAATAGAAAAATATTCAATGATCAACAAAAAAAAAGAAATAAAAAATGAGGAAAAATATGTTTTTAGTAAAAATGAAATAGAGTTGTATTTATCTAAAAATTACAATAATGATAATTGGTTAGATTTATTGAATAACTATGATATGACCTACTTAAAATCCTTTTTAAAAAAAGAAAACGATTCATTTTCTTGGAATGTAAATAATAATCTGTTTTTAAATAAAAAGATCAATAACAACTACAGTTTTTCTAAATTAAATTCTTATGATAAATGCTCTTTTTTGTTCTTTCTCCAATATATAATAAGTTTAAAAAATGAATATCCTTCTCAGTATGAATTAAATCCTCTGGAAGAAGGAATTTTATACCATAATGTCTTAAAAGATTATTATTCTGGAGTAAATCTTAACGAATCGATAAAAAACAATTTATCCAGGCTAACAGGAACTATTAACGAAGAGATATACAATTACGAATTTCATAAGCATAAAATTATCATTGAAAATTTTATTTTTAAAAAAGAAATGAAGAAAATCCCTAAAATATCTACTAAACTCAAACCAAAATACTTTGAACTACCCTTTGGATCAAAAAACAATAAACCTATAGCTATTTCTAAGATTTTTTTAAATGGGAAAATAGATAGAATTGATAAGGAAGAAAATAATATTTACCTAATTGATTATAAGCGAAAGGATAATGGAGAAACAAAACAACTAATTTTATACTCATTGGCTTTAGAAAAAATGTTTCCAGAAATGAATTTAATAGGAGGTGTTTTTAAACCTATAAAAACATCTAAAAATTATTTTAAAAATTTTATAGTATTCGAAGATGAAAATGATAAATTTTTTAAGTTTAAGAACAAAGAAATTACAAAAAAAGAAATTATAAAATGGGTAGATGATATACATAATAATATTTTCAAGGGATATTTTGAACCTTCTTTTATAGACAAACCAAATATTTGTTTTAATTGTCCTTTTAAAAATATATCATACATATTAAGGTGGATAAATGATTTTAGGATACAGACTTGACAAAACAGAATAATTACATTATCATCTTTTCAAAGGAGATTTATCATGGTTAATATTAATACAAATAAAAAATTAAATAATCATGTTCATCATAAATTGGTCGCTCGGTAAAGGCGTCTTTTTCGTCGTGCATACCGGGCTTAAGCCCGGTTTTTTTATTTTTTAGGAGGTAAATAATGGTATTTAGAAATATCTTTTTAAATTATCATCATCATAAATATATTAAAGCTCGGTTGTAATTAGTAATTATAACAATCCGAGCTTATGCTCGGATTTTTTTTTAACCAATGAATTATAAAAATTTTTAAAAATAGGGAGGCAAGTTATGAAAAAAATCTTTTTTATAGTGTTAATTTTAGCAGGTGTTATTTTAGGATTCTCTTCATTGATCGAAGAAATTCAAGAAAGAGGTGTTTTAAGGGTTGGGCAAGATGCAGCTTATATGCCGTTATATGGTACTAATGTTGATGGAAATAGAATTGGTTTAGAGGTAGAAATTCTTCAGAAAATGGCTGATATTCTTGATGTTGAATTAGAATTTGTAGTTGTAAACTGGGATGGAATTATACCTGCTCTTCTTACAAATAAATTTGATATTATCTGGTCAGGAATGACAATATCTCCAGAAAGAGCTTTGAAAGTAAATTTCAGCATCCCATATATGACTGGAGGCCAAGTAATAATTTATAACAATAAAAAATACGAGTCAGCTCCAAAAATTGAAGATCTAAAAAACGATAAAGATTTAAAAATTTCTGTACAGTTAGGATCTACAGGAAATGAAGCTGCAAGAAGAATATTTTCTGGAAAAGAACTACTTAATTTTGATACTATTGATGAAACAGCTTTTCAGGTAGCAACAGGAAAAGCAGATATTATGATTTTTGATTCTTTGTATGCTTATTATATTGCAAATAAATATGATCAAATTTCAGTATCCAACGAATTTGTTTCAAGCGAAAATTTTGGAGTTGCAATGAGAAAAGGTGATTTCGATTCAATGAGATGGATAGATACATTCATTACTTCTCTCGTTACGAGTGGTGATTTTGAAGAACTGAAACAAAAATGGTTAGTAAATTATAAAGAATAAATTATTAAAATTTAAGGAGGAAGATTATGAAAAAAAGTTTATTAATTGTATTAGTACTTGTGGGTGTCGTTATTGGATTTTCTTCATTAATTGAAGATATTCAGGAAAGAGGTGTTTTAAGAGTAGGGCAAGATGCTGCGTATATGCCTCTTTATGGAACTGATTATGAAGGAAACAGAATTGGGTTAGAAGCTGAAATTCTTCAGAAAATGGCTGATATTCTTGATGTTGAATTAGAATTTGTAGTTGTAAACTGGGATGGAATTATACCTGCTCTTCTTACAAATAAATTTGATATTATCTGGTCAGCAATGACTATAACTCCTGAAAGAGCTTTAAAGGTTAATTTCAGTGTTCCATATTTAACTGTAGGTCAGGTAATAATATATAACAACAATAAGTATGATTCTGCTCCATCAATAGAAGAGCTTAAAAAAGATAAAGATTTAAAAATATCTGTTCAACTTGGTTCTACAGGAAATGAAGCTGCAAGAAATATTTTTACTGATAAAGAATTACTTAATTTTGATACTATTGATGAAACAGCTTTTCAAGTAGCCACAGGAAAAGCAGATATTATGATATTTGACTCAATTTATGCTTACAATCTTGAAAAAAAATATAATCAGATTTCAGTTTCAGATGAATTTATTTCAAAAGAAGATTTTGGTGTAGCTATTAAAAAAGGTGACTTCGATTCATTAAGATGGATTGATACTTTCATAAGATCAATTCAGACAAATGGTGAACTAGATGAATTAATTCAAAAATGGATAGTAGATTACCAACCTGAGTTGTAGGAGAATA
>CAZGZM010000031.1:0-14827 GCA_964529955.1 uncultured Thermotogaceae bacterium | reverse complement strand
GTTTCTTTGCAGCAATGGATAAGATAAAGGAAGCAGGTTACATTCCATTATCATTGGGAGATAAGAATAAATGGACTGCAACACACCTTTTTGAAGATGTATTAGCAGCTACATTAGGGCCAGATGGATACAACGGTTTATGGGATGGATCAGTAAGTTTTGACGATCCTAAAGTTGTTGAAGCTGTAGAACTCTTCGGAAGATTAATGGATTATGTTAATGAAGATCATGCTGCAGGAACATGGCAGGACGCAACACTCATGGTTAAAGATGGAAAAGCAGCTATGAATGTTATGGGTGACTGGGCAGAAGGTTACCTTAAAACATTAGGCTGGACCCCTGGTGAAGAATTCAGCTGGTCAGTAGTTCCTGGAAACGAAGGAATTTTCATGGTTGTTAGTGATACATTTGGTATGCCAAAGAGTGCTCCAAATCTTGAAAATGCAGAAAAATGGTTAAAAGTTATGTCTTCAGTTGAAGGACAGGATATTTTTAATCCAATCAAGGGTTCCATACCTGCAAGAGTCGATGCAGATAAATCTCTCTATGATGCATATCTAACATGGTCAATGGATGACTTTGCTACTAATGCATTATTGCCATCTATAGCTCATGGTTCAGCAGCACCTGAAGGATTTATAACAGCATTACACGATGCTATAAACGCTTTTGTAACTGACAGAAATGTTGATAAATGTGTCGATGCTATTGTTGAAGCTGCCGATGATAACCTTTAATAAATATTAAGTAAAAAGCCCCGGATAGTTCCGGGGTTTTTTTCTATGGAGGTGAATAAGTATCAAAAGAAATACAAAAAGAGGTTTAATTTCCTTTGCTATAATTAGTCCCACACTTTTATTTATTGGAGTTTTTGTTTATGGCTTCATCGGATGGACTGTAAGAACTTCCTTTTCAGATTGGAATAGTTTTTCAAAACTTTTAAAGGGTGATTATGTATTTGAAGGTTTGAAAAATTATGAAAAGATATTTTCTGATCCAAGATTTCAAACAGATTTATGGAATACACTTTATTTCACAATTTTCTTTATTTTTGGGTGTTTATTTCTAGGAATAATTCTTGCAATATTAGTTGATTCCAAAGTTAAAGGAACTGGAATTTTTCAAAACTTTTTCCTTTTTCCAATGGCTCTTGCATTTGTCGTTACTGGTACAGTTTGGAGCTGGATATTTGCTCCTGGTATATTGCCCAAAAATCCAGAGGGTATAAACCTCTTATTCAATTCCATAGGTTTATCAGGATTGCAGTGGAAATGGTATACAAGCACTGATAGTTTCCTTAATTTCAATTATGCCCTTATTCCTGTTATTATTGGAGCTGTTTGGCAGATGGCAGGATATACAATGGCAATGTATCTTGCTGGATTAAGAGGGATTCCAACTGCACTAAATGAAGCAGCTATGGTTGATGGAGCAAATAACTGGCAGATTTTCTGGAGAGTTAAATTTCCCATCCTAAAACCAATAACATTTTCCGCAATGATTATTCTTGCACATATTTCTTTGAAGATTTTTGATCTTGTATACGCAATGACTGGAAGTGGACCAAATAACGTAACTGATGTTCCTTCGATTTACATGTGGGAAACTACATTCAGATCAAATAAGTATGCTAGAGGTTCTGCGATTGCAATTATTATGCTTTTCCTTGTGGCTTTATTCATTATTCCATATCTGGTTTCGGCATTTAAACCAGCAAAAAGGAAGTGATCTGGATGGAGAAAAGAATTGGTAAAAAAATAACAGTATACGTTCTTTTAATTATTTTTTTAATAGCCTTCTTGCTTCCTATATATGTTTTACTGGCGACAAGCTTCAAACCCTTTGAAGAAGTCGGAAAACCACTTATGTGGAACTGGCCTTCGAAACTATCATTTGAGAGTTTTGCAAAAGCTTTTGATAAGCTAAAGGGAAATTTACTGAATTCATTTATTTTAGTAATTCCAGCTACCCTTATATCAGCTATGATTGGTTCATTAAATGGATATGCTCTATCGAAACTTAAATTTAGAGGATCAAATATATTATTCGCTTTGATTTTATTTGGAATGTTTATTCCGTATCAGAGTATTCTTTTTCCTCTCATAACATTTTTACAAGATGTTGGTTTATATGGTTCTATAGGAGGTTTGATAGTTGCTCATGTTGTATATGGATTACCGATTACAACACTTATTTTTAGAAACTATTATTCGGAAGTTCCCACCGAATTAATTGAAGCGGCAAGCATTGATGGGGCGGGTATTTTTAAATCATACTGGAAGGTTTTGTTTCCAATTTCACTTCCAGGATTTGTAGTTGTTATAATCTGGCAATTTACAAATGTCTGGAATGAATTTTTATTTGCTGTAACGGTTACAAGTGATCCTACTAAACAACCTATTACAGTTGCTCTTGTGAATCTAGCTGGTTCACAGGTAGTTGAATGGAATGTTCAGATGGCTGGAGCAATAATTACAGCATTACCTACACTTATTGTTTATATTTTATTGGGTAAATACTTCTTAAGAGGATTATTAGCTGGCTCAGTTAAAGGATAAAATAAAAGGGGGAACATCATAGTTCCCCTTTATATAACTTTTTCAAGCCATTTTTTTCTTAAAATAACTATGCCCGAAATAATCATTACCGCCATATTGCTTATAAACATTGCATACCATATTCCCTTTGTTCCTAATGATAAACCCATTAAATATATAATCGGAAGCCTTATTCCCCACAATCTTATGATGTTAATAATCATAGAAATAACCGTATGGCCTGAACCTCTGAAAGCGTTGTCAAAAATGGCAAAGGTAACAAAAAAAGGAATGGAAAATGAAACTATATTAAAAAAATTCTGTCCTTCAAGAAGTACTTCAGGCTCATTTACAAAAAAGGATGTGATCTCTCTTCCAAAAATAAAAGTAAAAGTACATAATATTCCTACAACAATAATATTGAAAAAAGCTGCTTTCCATACTACATTATATGCATCTTTTTTTCTCCCTGCTCCAAGATATTGACCGATCATAGTTGATGAAGCCTGAGCAACGCCAAAAGCGAACATATTCGCTATAGATATAACTCTTTGACCTACTCCCACAGCTGCGGTGGCAACCGCACCAAACTGTGCAATCAATGAAGTAATTATTACAAAAGCTAAAGATGTTATAAACTGCCCAAAAGATGAAGGAAGCCCGATTTTAAATATTTTTTTTACACATGTCATTTTAGGAATTAAATCTTTGTAAAAGATTTTTATTTCCCCTTTACCTTTGAAGATTATTATAATACCTACAAAGAAAATAAATGATCTGCAAATAACAGTTGCTAAAGCAGCTCCAAAAACACCCATTTCTGGGAATGGTCCTATTCCAAAAATTAATAACGGATCGAGAATTACATTAGAACCCAGTGAAATTCCTGATAAAATCATTGGAGTTAAAGTATCACCCCAACCCGTAAATATTGAAGTAAAGGTGAAACTTACAAAGGTAAATGGGAGACCAAAGAGAATAGTTTTTAAATAAACATTTGTCATACTAAACATATCCTCTGGAATATTTAAGAGTATTAATAAGTTTTCACTGAAGAACCCTATCAGTGAAAACATAATGGAAATTATTATTGTCAGCGAAAAAACCTGAGCTGAATAAAGCCTTGCCTTATCTTTTTGATTTGATCCAATATATTGTGAAACCAATGCTAAAGCTGCAACAGAAAATCCTGATCCAATGGAAATAAAACTAAATATAATTGGCCAGGCTATTGTTGGTGCTGATAAAGCTTCTTTTCCCAGTTTACCTAACCAGAATGAATCAATAATATTATAAATATTTTGGAACATCATGGAAAGAATTACTGGCCATGCAAGTTTAAGAAGTGTTGGAAACATTTTACTGTTAAGAATATCTACCCTTTTCAAAAAAAAATCCTCTCTTTATACGCATTCCTAATTATTATAGCATTAATATTTTAAAAAATATTTATTTTTATGAACAAAATATATTATGATAAAATTACTCAGGAGGTGTTTCAATGAATTATAATGCTAAGAACGTTAAATGGGATCTGGGAGTTCTTTATCCTTCTCCAGATAGCCAAGAATTAAAAGATGAAATTAAATTTGTAACAGAAGAAAGTAAAAAAATCGAAGATGCTTATAAAGAAAATTTTACAAATAGCAATTTTACTTTTTCAAATCTTAAAGATTTTTTTGAAAGAACGGAAAAAATATACAGAAAACTATCTAAATTATTCATGTACGCTTATTTGTATCAATCCGAGGATACTTCAAATCCAAAAGCTGGAAAACTTTTAAATGAAATGAATACTTTATCATCGAATATTGAAAGTGTTCTTGTATTTTCAAAACTTGCTCTTTCAAAACTTTCAAAAAATGAGTTTGAAGAATTATTTAATAAAACTGAATTAGCGGGATACAAACATTTCGTTAAATTAATTCTTGATGAAAAAAAGTTCCTGCTTTCCGAACCTGAAGAAAGATTAATAAATTTAAAGGACATTTCAGGAAAGAAAGCTTTTTTAAAGCTTTTAAGCGAATTTAATTCTTCTGCAAGATACAAAGTTGAAATTGAAGGAGAAACGAAAGAATTGAATGACAGTCAGGTTAGAGCTCTGAAAATGAGCCCTAATATCGAATTAAGAAAGAAAGCCTTTGAATTGACATTCAAAAAGCCATATGAAAATAAGATTATTTATACTAATATTTACAATGCTTTAGTTAAGGATTGGATAAATGAATCTGAAAAAAGAAAATATCCATCATCTATTTCACCCCGAAATCTTTCAAATGAAATAAGTGACAAAATAATTGAATCCTTAATAAAGGTGACTAATGAGAATAATGAACTAGTTCATAAATATTATAAATTGAAAGCAAAAATTATGAAAAAGGATAAATTACTTCATAGTGATATTTATGCTCCTTTGAAGGAAACTTCAACGAAATACACTTGGGAAGAAGCAAAAAATATGGTTCTAGATGCTATGAATAATTTTGATGAAGAAGTAATGAAAAAATATAAAGAATTTTTTGATGGTAACTATATTCATGCTGAGATATTACCTAGCAAAAGAGGAGGAGCATTTTGTTTTAGCGCATCACCAGATTTGCATCCATTTGTATTAGTTAATTATTCTGGAGATCTGAATGATGTTATGACTCTTGCCCATGAGCTAGGACATGGTCTTCATGGAGAAATATCCAGAAAGCAAAATATTTTCAATTATGAAACTCCTTTAACAACTGCTGAAACTGCTTCTGTTTTTTCAGAAATGATAATGACTGATTATTTACTCGACAAAATAGAAGATAAAGAAGAAAAAATTTCTCTTATTGCTCAGAAACTTGAAAGTATGTTTGCTACAATGAACAGGCAGAATCTGTTTACTTCTTTTGAATTAAAGGCTCACGAGGCTATAAGGAAGGAATATCAGACTTTTGAAGACCTTTCAGATATTTACTTTGTTGAACTGAAAAAAATGTTTGGAGATTCTATTGAATATTTTGATTTTAGTTCTTACGAATGGGCAGGCATTCCACATATTTACCACACTCCATTTTACTGTTATGCATATAATTTTGCTCAGTTGATGGTGGTATCCCTATATGAATTATATTCAGAAAAGGGAGATTCCTTTAAAGAACAATACCTAGAATTACTTTCAAGTGGTGGAAGTGACAGTCCTGAAAATCTTCTTGAAAAACTCAATGTTGATATATCTAAACCAGACTTCTGGCAAAGAGGATTTGATTTTATTAAACGAAGATTTTTAGATAAACTTGAAGAACTTCTAGATTGAATCATATGAGGTGATACTTTTGTCTGAAGTTAGTTCAAAGGAAAAAAATCGAAGAAAAAGAAAAGAAAACACTTACAAATTAGTACCGCTATTTATTTATAAAAAAGGTCCATGTTCTGAGGAAACCATTCGAAAAACCTTCTACAATTTTATATCTCAATTTGGGTATGGGCCGATAGATGAAAAAAGTGTAGAAAGACATAAAAGGGATCACGAAGGTATACCTGATATAGAAAAAATGATAAAGGAAGCCTGTGATAGAGATTATATTGTTCTGAAAGATAATCTCTATCATCTTTCCAAAAATGGTACAGAGGAAGTTAAAAAATTTGAAGTCATTTTTAAAATTTCCAGATGGATGGGAAGAAATATCAACTCAGCAGAAGCCGCTTCAAAAAATACTTTTTTTATTGATCTGGTTTTAGCAATTATGAAATTACTTGCAGGTTTCTTTTCCGGGAGTATTGCTCTTATAGCCGATGGTACAGACGCAGCAATTGATACAGCCTCAGCTCTTGCAGTTTATATAGGAATAAAATATAAGAAGGAACTAATTGGAGCTATTGTAATATTAATTATGATGTATTTTTCTGTTGTTAGTATTGGTTATGAGTCAGTGTTTTCATTGATAAATCTTATATCGGGAAATACTGAAAGTTTATCGAATCCAAGTTTGGTAATTATAATTGAAGCTATCTGTATGTTAACTGCATGGTTATTAGCTATTTATCAGAGATTTGTAGGTCGTAAAACTCAAAACATTGCATTGATAAGTCAATCAGTAGATTCGAAAAATCATATTTTTGTGTCTTTGGCAGTAATAGTTGGAGCAATCTTTTCTATTTTCAATATTTTTATTGCCGATATTATAATAGGAGCACTAATTGCAGTCAGAATATTATTGGATGCGATAGAACTCACTTCTGAGACAATTTCACAAGCAAAGGGTGAAAAATTCGATTATGAAAAATATAAGTTTCCCTTTGAATCAAAATGGAAATCTTATAGAGAAAGATCTTTTCAAATTTGGATTTTATATTATTTAGAAAAAGAAGGAAAAAGCACTGAAGATGTTTTAATCTCTTCACTCAGAGATAATTTTAAAAATGTTGAATTACCTCTGCTCTCTGATTTTCAATATAGTCTTGGAACTAACTATGATTTCAAAGAAAAATTTTCAGAGCTTATGACTCCTCTTTTGAAAGAGAAACTAACGCTGAAAGAAGATAATTTATACAAAATAACAAAAAAAGGAAAATATAAAATAAAGGATTCTATTTTTAAAAAAATTCAAATATAACTTCTTGATTTAAGATATTTCCCTATCATATTCTAATAATCTTTCAATCTCTATACTCAGAATCGAAATATTGTTTTCTAATATTTTAAATATATCTTCTTCTGAGCTGTTTTCTCCAGGTATAATTTTATCAGAATTTTTTATTAAAGTTTTGATTTTATCATAACTCTTTTTTTCATCGAGTTTTGTAACTTCTTCAATTTTTTTAAAACATTTCATTGAATCTTCCAGAGAATCATTATTGTTCTCGTATTCTTTTTGGATAGGAGCTTCAGCAAATGACAGAATTTTTTCATAAAAGGATTCAAATGCTTCCTCAAAATTTGAAGAATTTAATAAATATTCAATTAGTATATTTCCTGAACTATAATTCTTTCTGATATTAATATATAAATCGTTCGCATCATTTGATAATCTGCTGTGAATAGAACCATTTTGTTCAATGTTATATAAAATTTCTTCCAGGAGACTTTTTAAAAATTCATACTCTATTAGATCTTTGTTTTTTACCTCATCAAATTTAATCCAATCTATTATTTCGTTAATTAATTTATCAATTATAAGGCTACTTTCCTCTTTTAAATAAAATCCAGGAATTTTTGCTTCTTCACCATATTTGAAATCTATAAAATCTTGCATTGTTCTATTATAAATTTTTGAAATTCTTTTCCAGAAAAATAAATACGCTCTTGAAGGTTTGCCCTTTTTAATCAAAATACCACCTCTTTCTCAGCTTCTAATAGTTTACTATAAGTCCAATGCTTTTACTCGAAATTTTTAAAAAATCAAAAAGGCTATTTACAAAGGAGAACATTATTGATATAATTTCTTTTGCTATGGCCCCATAGGATAAGGGCTAGTCTGCCGGATTCTCAGTCCGGATGTCGGGGTTCGATTCCCCGTGGGGCTGCCAGGATAATTTACATTTGTTTAATTCGGAGCATAATATTGTTCCGAATTTTTTCATTATAAAAGAATGAAAATATCGGTTATGAATGATAGATAAAAACTTTTTTAAGTAAGGCAATTTGAAAAATGAATCGTTTAGATTGTTTTTGAAAGATTTATTGAATATGTATAATTTTAGATCAGGAAAATCATTCCCCTTGATTGATTAATATATTAATGTATTGTTGTAGTTGTATATTATTGTCTCTTTCTCTAATATATTCAGATCTTAGAAGATCTATTTCATTTTTTAAAAATCTATTTTCTTCGTAAAGATTTAAATATTTTTTAGCTGATTCCTTCATGAAAACTACCTCTTTATTAATATATAATGATAAATCATAATATTATACAATTTATTAAAATAATTATAACATATATAATATTAAAAGAGTATATAAAGCATACTTTAACTTATAGAAATAATATCAAAGGAATTTCAGATATAGCATTTAAATATAGTGTTTATTTTGGAGATGATAAAGATTTTTAATAATGATAAATTTAATAAAATATTTTCATTTCTCTTTCTGTTTTGATTGTAGGAATAATATTATTAAACGTACTATCTGAGCCTTCCCTTTTAGATATAATAATTATTAAATCAGCTACTGGTAAAGAATTTACTGATTTAGATATTGAAAATATTAAAGAGGGAAAAATACTCTGTGAATTTCTCCAATTTGAATTCATTAAGGGAATTTTTAAAAAAAACAGTTGGGCATTCAAGAAAAAAAAGGAAAATCAATTTATTTTTATTAAATATAAAAAAATGAGCCCTAAGGCTCAAAAATATGATCAACTAATTCATAAGGGGGGTGGGGATATAAATTAGTAATTATTTCTCCTGTCGAGAAATTTTAGTGCGTGGTCAGATAATCCTAATAATAATCTTTCTTCTTTATATAATTCTTCATTGCTCTCTCCATACAAATAGCCATTTGCTCTAGCTACAGCTGTAGAATTAACAAAATCATCATGATCAATATAGTATTTTTCTAACTCATCGGTTACAGTAACTATTTGTTTTAATAGGTATTTCTGATGATAATCCTCAGCTATATAGAATTTTTCAAATTTATAAACTTCCGTTGTTGCATTCATTTTATCTTCAAGTTCTTTATTCTTTATAAAGCTTTCTGCAATCTCTCTCTGTTCTTCATTATGATAAAGAATCATTGATTTATATTGTTTTGAATAAGAGGATAAATATGGGGCATGCCCTCTCCAGAATATTTCTAGTAAATTTTCATAAGAGATTTCATCTGGATTATAATCTATTTGAACTGTTTCTGTATGATCTCCGATACTGTAATAAGTTGGATTTTCAGTTGTTCCTCCTGCATATCCTACTCTTGTTCTATAAACGCCTTTTAAAGCTCCGAAACTCGCTTCAGCTCCCCAGAAACATCCTAATCCAAAGGAAGCTGTTTCAAGTGTATCAGGTGTATTCATATCTATTTTAGGTATCTCTTTTGTATTTGCCATAACACCAACTCCTATTAATAAAATTATTGCTATTGCGACTAGATTCTTTTTCATTAAACCACCTCTTTATAATCTACATTTTTGGTCGTGTATATAAGACAAATATATTTTCTCTTTAGTTCATAAAAAAAATCCTCCATTCAGGAGGATTTTAAAAATCAAAATTTATTCAGAAATATCTTTTATAAAATCATAAACTTCTTTTATATGTCCCTTTACTTTAACTTTTCTATACTCTTTTATCAAAATTCCCTTTTCATCAATGATAAAAGTTGAGCGTTCTGTTCCTAAATATTCTTTTCCATACATTTTTTTTAATTTAATTACATCATACATTTTATGGATAATTTGGTCCGAATCGCTTAATAAATGAAAATTTAAATCGAGTTTTGTAGCAAAATTCAGATGGGATTTGGTTGAATCTTTGCTTATTCCGAGAATTTCAGTATTTAATTTTTCAAATTCCATTTGATTATCTCTAAAATTTTCAGCTTCGAGGGTACATCCAGATGTGTTATCTTTAGGGTAGAAATAAACAATAACCTTTTTTCCTTTGAAATCAGAGAGACTAATATTTGTTCCTGATTCATTTGGTAATGTGAATTCCGGTGCTTTTTTTCCAATTTCTATTTCATTCATAATATCGCCTCCTTAATTTGTAATTATTCTAATTATAACAATAATAAATATAATATACAATTATTTTAGAGACAATTATTATTTATTTTAATTGTTATCTTTCTTAAAAAATTTTTCGAAATCATACCCTGAAGGATTTTGAAAAACTTTTAAATCAAATTGAGTAACTATGGCAAAAATATGATCGAATATGTCTGATTGAATGTTTTCGTAATTAACCCAATTTGTGTCATTGCTGAAAGCATAAATTTCTATAGGTAAACCCATTTCAGTTGGGGGTAATTGTCTCACCATGTAAGTTAAATCCTTTCGTATATGTTCATTATTTTTCAAATATTCGAGAACATAAGCTCTGAAAGTTCCTATATTGGTTAGCTTTCTACCATTAACCGGTATAGATGTATCTATTTTATTTTCTTTGTTAAATTTTTCGACTTCTACAATTTTCTGATCTAAATACCCTTTTATAAGTTGAACTTTTTTTAATTTATCTATATCTCTTCCATCAAGAAATTTTATACTTCTCATATCAATTAAAAGAGATCTTTTTATTCTTCTTCCTCCTGATAAAATCATACTTTTATAATTTCGGAAAGAATTTGAAACCAAAGAATAAATTGGAACAGTGGTAACTGTTTTATCCCAATTTTTTACTTTCACAATATGAAGAGAAATATCAATAACCTCTCCATCTGCATCATATTGAGGAACTGAGATCCAATCACCGAGATTTACAAGGTTGTCTGTAGTTATCTGAAAGCTCGCAACGACAGCAAGTAAAGTATCTTTGAATACTATCAACAGTACAGCTGTTAATGCACCTATAGCAGTTAGCACACCAAGTGGCGACGTTTCTGAAAGGGTTGAAAAAATCATTATCATACTGAATATAAAAACAATTATCTTTAATATTTGGATTAAACCTTTTATAGGACGAGTAACAGAGATTTTGAAACCTGAATAAATTTCATTTATACTATCCATTATTGAAGCAATAACAAATGCAGATAAAAACCATATAATTGATAGAGATATTTTTTCGATGATTTTTTGTATTTCAGGAAATTGTGAAGCTGTAGCATAAACTATAATTACCGGTAAAAAATACGAAAGCCTATCTAAAACTTTTCTCTTTACAAAGGCATTATCCCAAATATTAGGTGTTTTTTTAATAAAAAATCTTAACGGCTTTAAAATCAGTTTTCTTAAAATAATTCTACTCAAAATTGCAATAGCAATAATTATTAGCAATCCTATTACATATGAAAATATACTCGAGAAATCTTCGTTAAGATTTAATGACAGAAAAAGTTCATAGAAAAAATTAACCAATACTCTCATCCTCCCTATCTATATTAATTTTAACATCAATAAACAAATAAATGAGAGTTATTTTCTTAAATATAATTTTTTTGAAAGATCTGATGATTCAAAATTCTTATAAAATAAAAATGCCATAAAAGCACTCAAGCCATAGAAAAAAGCGCTTAATAAAAATATTGTTTTGTACCCCGATATTGTTGAACCGACAACACTTCCGAATACCATCGCAGCTATTGCTCGAATTGAATTATTTATAAATCCGTTTATACCTGATAAAGTGGATAATTTATCCTCAGGTAGTGAAGAGAAAACAATTGTGGTTAAAATAGGAGAAGTAATGTTCATAAATACAAATCTTAAAGTGTAGATTCCTGTAAATATAACCGGTTCTCTTACAAAAGAAAGCAAAACAATTAAAGGAACAACTAGTACTTGCATGATGAATACGAATTTTAAAGGTCCAAAACGTTTTCCTAATCTAGGAGATAAAGTTGATCCAAGAGCAGTTCCCAGTTGCGCAATAGATAATGCAATACCTATACCAGATGCGGACATTGCAAAAAGATCTTTAAAAATGATATTTCCAAAATGAATAAACAAACCTGCACCAAACCCAACTGCACCTGTTGAAATAAAATAAAAAGAAAGTATCTTTTTTTGATGTTTATCCAACCCCTTTAAATTAAAAGGATTTTTTGAAATATTTACCTTAACTCCCTTTATTCTAAAAATTGGAATTACTGCAAAAAAGTAGACAATTGTTGAAATAAGTAGAGTTATTCTTAGTCCAATTAAATCTCCTAAAACTCCTCCTATAAAATTTCCAAAGACACCGCTTGCCATACCTAAGCCAAAATTTAAACCAAAAACTTTTGCTCTGTTTCCACTTTCAGTATTAGATGAAATTGCTGCAAGTACAACAGTAAAAATTATGGCAGTAAACCCACCACGGAAAAAAGAAAGGACTATTATATATGTTGCACTAATAGGATATAACATCATTATTCCAACAACCGGCATTAGGAAAGAAGAAAAAATAATAATTTTTCTTTTTCCAATCCTGTCTGCTAAAAAACCTAAGAAAATACCTATTATAGCAGTTCCCCAAAGTTGAGAAGACATTACCGAACTGATTAGATTATTTGTATAACCCAAATCTCTTAGAAAAAGATTATATAAAACTCTATACATAGAAAGCCCTGTGCCTGATATAGAAGTATATATTAATAGATTTTTTGCGTAATTGCTCATTTAATGCTCCCTTATATTTTTTTTGCCGCTCTTATTATAATACGAAAAGTGAACTTTTTATACATTTATTAAAATATGATATAAATAATAAAAAAGAGAGGTGAAAATATGAAAATTCTTCCAGCTGAAAAATACGGAACAATCAAATCATTTTTCGAGAAAATTCGTTACAATCTTTTAATAGATTCCATCTTGAATAACAATACTATCGGGAAAATATTAGTAGATAATATTGAAAGACCAAATTTTTCTTTGATTTGGACTTATACTGATAGTTTGATAATCGGAGGAAATATTACAGATACTGGTGATTTATATAACTCATACAAAAAAGAATTTTTCCCTGTATTTCATAAATGGAATATTCCATACTTAATTGTATATTATGATGTTAATAATAAAGAGTTGAGGAAAAAAATAATAACTTCATTTAACGAGAATGAATTCACAGACCTTGATAGAGTATATTTTCATTTTAAAAAAGCAAAATATAATTCTGATATAAAGAAATTTAATGATATACAACTTTTAAAAATCGATAAAGATATTTTAAGTAGAAATGATACTAAGGGATATGAAGAAGTAAATGGTTGGATTCATTCATTTTGGAAAACTGAGGAAGATTTCATAAAATATGGTTCAGGATACTGTATCATTAAGGATAAAACTTTTATTTCCTGGTGTATTACTGTTTATTATAATGATAAAGAAAGAGAATTAGGTCTTTATACAAACAAAAACTATCGAAACAAAGGCTACGGTTCACTGGTTGCGTCTTCTGCCATCAATGATTTATTAACAAGAGGATTGAATCCTCATTGGCATTGTAGGGTTGAAAATAAGCCATCAGTAAAACTTGCTGAAAAAATAGGATTTGAAAATCCTCATTATTATAAAACTTTAAAGATGATTTTTTAAAAAAAATAGTTTTGGTTATTTAAGGGTTATAAATCATTTATATGTTAGAATTATTATAAATAAATTGAACAACAGGGGGGGTGAAATAATTAAGAGAACTATATTTTTTATTGTATTTCTCTTAATTTTTATTATGTCAAATTCTTTTTCGAATGATATTAGTGAAGTAGATCTATCTAAAATAAAACTTACAATATTGTATGATAATAAGCTGTTAGAAGAAAATCTTGAGTGCGATTGGGGATTTTCATGTTTAATAGAAGGTACTGAAAAAACAATTCTCTTTGATACGGGAACTAAGGGTTCAATATTGATGGATAATATAAAAAAAATGAATATATCTCCTGAAATTGTTGATGTTGTTGTGATATCACATGATCATTTTGATCACGCAGGAGGATTGGAAGACTTCTTAAAGGAAAATGGAGATGTTGATATTTACATACCTGTTTCTTTTCCTTCTTCATATGATGATCTCGCAGAAAAATATAATTCGAGAATAAAGAGAGTTACTGATTTTTCAAGTATTTGTGCGGGAATATATTCTACTGGAGAAATGGGAAAAAATATTATTGAGCAGTCTCTAGTTATCAATGGAAGTAACAAAATCATTGTAATTACAGGTTGTGCTCATCCCGGAATTGTAGAAATATGTGAAAAAGCTAAAAAAGAGACTTCAAAGGAAATACTTTATGCTATTGGGGGATTTCACCTTTTCAGAAGCGATGAAACGGAGATACAGAATGTAGTTTCAAAATTGCAGAAAATTGGAATAGAAAAGATCTCTGCATGTCATTGTACAGGTGATATGGGTTTGGATTTCTTTGAAGAAGCTTTCAGGGAAAACTACATTCCAATTGGGGTTGGAAAAATAATAAATATCTCTGATCTATAGTTTTTCTAAAAATCGAAAATATTGAATAATAAATTTATTATTTCAATCTCAGAATGGAAATTTACTGGGGGATAATATGAAAAGGTTTGATAACAATATTTCTAAAATTATAATACTTATACTTGTATTTCTCATCATTAGCTTTTTTGTCTGGGCTAGTTCATACTCGAATGCTACAGAAAATGCTAAATCTTATTTATATTCTAATTCAGAAGTGGAAGTGAAAATTGAACAAAACT